>CAJUOF010000336.1 GCA_910587905.1 uncultured Lachnospiraceae bacterium | reverse complement strand
TACGAGATTCGGTTACGTGACTGGAGTTCAGACGTGTGCTCTTCCGATCTGAGGGCATCTCGATCCTTTTTATCGAGCACGTCATGAAGGCTGTGGCGAGCCTCTGTCACAGAGTGGTCGTCATGAATGAGGGAAAAGTTCTCTGCGAGGGAGTTCCGGGCGAGGTTCTCAAAAGGCAGGACGTGATTGAAGCTTATCTGGGAGGAGGCGTGAAGAAGAATGCTAAAGGTTGAGAACATCAATGCCGGTTATGGCGACCTTCATGTCCTGTTTGACGTGAGCCTGGAGCTTCAGGCCGGGGAGGTGGTTTCCCTGGTTGGCTCCAACGGTGCCGGCAAGACCACCCTGTTACGGATTTTATCCGGCCTGGAACCGGTGCAGTCGGGGTCGGTAACATTTATGGGGAAGGATTTACTGAAGTGCAAGGCGCATGAACGCGCATCACTTGGTATTAGTCAGATTCCGCAGGGACGGGGAATTCTCGGAACCTTGAGCGTCATTGACAATCTGCGCATGGGCGCCTATATCAAGGCGGCCAGAAAAGAGTGTGACGCACGGATTGAAAAGGCTTTTGGCATGTATCCGATTCTCAAGGAGCGGCAGAACCAGCTTGCCGGGTCTTTGAGCGGCGGACAGCAGCAGATGCTGGCGATCGCCCGTTCGTTGATGAGTGATCCGAAGCTTCTCATGCTGGATGAACCTTCTTTGGGGCTGGCGCCCATTGTCGTGGAGGAAATGTTCGAAATCATTGCGGACGTGGCGAAACAGGGAGTATCCATACTTCTGGTGGAGCAGAATCTTGCGCAGGCGCTGGCCGTTGCAGACCGGGGATATGTGATGGAGAACGGGAGGGTGGTCCTGTCTGGAAGCTCGGAGGAGCTGATGAACAACGACGCCGTCCGTTCGGCCTATCTGGGCGTGTGAGGTCTGTGAGGGGAGAAAATCGGGCGGAGCCGCATTTCGGGCGGGTCGTCGGGAATCTGCATGGGTACGGGGAATATGGGAAAATACACGATTAAAGACATTGCAGACATGGCCGGAGTGTCTCCGGCGACCGTGTCCCGGGTTCTTTCGGACACGCCCGGCGTCAATCCGAAAAAACGCATGGAGATCAAGCAGTTGATCAAGGACACCGGCTATCATCCCAGCAGCGTGGCCAGGAGCCTGGTGAAGGGCAGGACCAACGTGGTCGGGGTGGTGGTCCGGGATCTGGAGAATCCCTATTATGCTTCCATGGCCGTGGGATTCCAGAAGGAGCTGGCCAAGATTGGCTATATTCCTCTGGTGATCAGCGTGGAGGCCGGGGAGGCAAAGGGAACCGGAAGGAATTATCTGTCTGAGATTAACCGGCTCTTTGATTTTGCCGGACTGTTCGTCTCCGTGCAGACCAGGGAGAACATTCTGGAGGAATCCATAAAGGAATGCCAGTGCCCGGTGGTGCTTTTGAACAGGACCTTTGACATCATGTGCGACCAGGTGATTCAGAATGACTATCAGGCGGGGGTGATTGCGGCAGAGTATCTCTCCGGCCTGGGGCACAGGAACATTATGATTTTGCAGGGCCTGGTGCGGGAGAGCCCCTCCTGCAGGTTCCGCATGGAGGGGTTCCAGCAGACGCTTTCTGTTTCCGGCATCGAGCTGGAAGCGGAAAACATGATCGAGTCTCCCCTGGACATGAACGCCGCCTACGAGGTGTCCATGAACCGGCTGAAAAACAGGGAGCTGCCCGTGCCGACGGCCGCCTTTGTCAGCGGTAACAGCATGGCGCTGGGGTTTTTGAAGGCCTGCGGGGACCTGGGAATCCGGGTGCCGGAGGAGATTTCGGTGGTTACCATCGACAATCCGCCGATCATGAGCCTGCCGGGCATCAACCTGACGACCATCAGCGTGTCCATGGATACCATGGTGTCGGAGGCGGTCAAGGTTTTTCAGGACCGGGTGGAGGATAAGAATAAAAAGCACCGGTTCGTGGTGCTAAGGCCGGAGTTGATTGTCCGGGGGTCCGCCTGCCCGCTGTCGGAGGCCGGGGAGTGAGGGGAGCTTTTGGAAACGGGTGAGTATTATCTGTTTCCATGGGAAATGGCAGAGGGATTTGTCGTTTCCCATAATTAATACAAGAAAGTGAAAACGTTTTCGGTCCAACGATGGACCGATGAGACTGATGAATTTGGAGGGATAAGAGAATGAGACTTGAGGGAAGAACGGCAATTGTCACGGGAGCAAGCAGAGGGCTGGGAAAGGGCATTGCGGTGAAGCTGGCGGAGGAAGGCGCCAGGGTCGTGATCGCCGACATGGCGGGGGCCGAGGCCGCTGCGGCGGATATCATGGCATGCGGCGGGACGGCGGCGGCTTTTCAGGCGGACATTTCCAAAAAGGAAGAGGTGAAGGCGATGGTGGCCTTTGCCATTGAAACCTTTGGCGGCCTTGACATCATGGTCAACAACGCAGGGCTCAACCGGGACGGCATGCTTCACAAGATGCCGGTGGAAAACTGGGACCTGGTGATTGCGGTGAATCTGACGGGCACCTTCTACTGTACGCAGGAGGCGATCAAATATATGAGGGAGAAGAACTACGGAAGGGTGATCAATATTTCTTCCGGGAGCTGGCTGGGAAACATCGGCCAGGCCAATTATGCGGCTTCCAAGGCGGGGGTCGTGGGCCTGACGAAGACGGCCGCCAGGGAGAATGCCAAAAAGGGGATCACCTGCAACGCCATCTGCCCCGGATTTATCGAGACGGACATGACCAGCAAATTAAAGGAAGTGAACGGCGGGGCGGCCTGGGACAGCATGATCGCCAGGGTTCCCATGGGTTATGCGGGAAAGCCCTCGGACGTGGGCAATCTGGTTGCCTTCCTGGCGTCGGACGAGGCGGCTTACATCACTTCGGAAGTCATCAACGTGGGCGGCGGAATGATCGTGTAGGGAACCGTGAGGATGTAAATGAATAGGCAATTGCGAAACTGCAAAACCTGGGAAGGATTCTGACAATTGCATCTAGGAAAAGCCCTCTGCGCCATGGAAACGAGACCATGGAAAACGGGAGGGCCCCTGCCCGATCGGTTTCTGCGCTTATG
>CAJUOF010000335.1 GCA_910587905.1 uncultured Lachnospiraceae bacterium | reverse complement strand
GGACGGCGAGAAAAAGGGAGCGCTGGAGTTTGCCACGGTGCAGGTGCCGGCGGTGCTCCCCCGCATCGTGGAGCTTCCGGGGGGAAAGGACGGGACTCGCTCCGTCATCCTGCTGGAGGAGATCATTGAGCGGAACATGGACCGGCTGTTCCTCAATTATGAGATCGTCTGCGCCCATCCCTACCGGATCATGCGAAACGCCGACCTGCCCATCGACGAGGAGGAGGCGGAGGACCTCTTAAAGGAGATCGAGCGGCAGTTGAAGCGGAGGCAGTGGGGCGAGGTGATTCGTCTGGAGGTGGAGGAGGGGATCGACAAGCGGCTCTTAAAGATCCTCAAAAAGGAGTTTGCCATCAAGGACGACGTGATCTTCTTTATAAACGGCCCCCTGGACCTGACGTTTCTCATGAAGCTCTATGGGGAGGAGGGCTTCGACCATCTGAAGCAGAAGCCCTGGAAGCCTCAGATCGTCCCGGAGTTTGCAGGCGAGGACGATATTTTTGCCAACATCCGCAGGGGGAATATTTTCCTCCACCACCCGTATGAGTCCTTTGACCCGGTGGTGGATTTTGTGAAGCAGGCGGCGGCGGACCCGCAGGTCCTGGCCATCAAGCAGACGTTGTACCGGGTGAGCGGCCATTCGCCCATCGTGGCGGCGTTAGCGAGGGCGGCGGAGAACGGCAAGCAGGTGACGGTCCTGGTGGAGCTCAAGGCCCGGTTTGACGAGGAGAACAACATCATCTGGGCCAAGAGGCTGGAGCAGGCGGGCTGCCATGTGATCTACGGCCTCCTGGGCCTTAAGACCCACTGCAAGATCTGTCTGGTGGTCCGCAGGGAGGAGGACGGCATCCGCCGCTATGTTCACATGGCCACGGGCAATTACAACGATTCCACGGCGAAGCTCTACACGGACACGGGAATCATGACCTGCGACCGGGCGGTGGGGGAGGACGCCAGCGCCGTCTTCAACATGCTTTCCGGCTATTCGGAGCCTCTTTCCTGGAACAAGCTTTCCATGGCGCCTCTGTGGCTCAAGAACCGGTTCGTGGCGCTGATCCGCCGGGAGGTCAAGTGCGTGTCCCAGGGCTATGAGGGCAGGATCATTGCGAAGATGAATTCCCTCTGTGACCCGGTGATCATTGAGGAGCTTTACAAAGCCTCGGCGGCAGGGGTGAAGATCGACCTGATCGTCCGGGGAATCTGCAGCTTAAAGACCAAAATCCCCGGGGTCAGCGACAATATCACGGTTCGTTCCATCGTGGGAACCTTCCTGGAGCACAGCCGGATCTTCTATTTCGGGAACGGCGGAAGCTATGAGATCTACATGGGGAGCGCCGACTGGATGCCCAGGAACCTGGACCGGCGGGTGGAGCTTCTCTTCCCGGTGGAGGTGGAGGAGAACAAGGAGCAGGCCCTCCACATTCTGGAGACGGAGCTTGCCGACAACGTCCGCTCCCACATCCTTATGCCGGACGGCACCTACGAGAAGCCGGATAAGCGGGGCAAGGCCCTGGTGGATTCCCAGGCGGTCTTTTCGGAGGAAGCCATTCGGGCGGCGGAGGAATTAAAGAAGAAGAAAGAGCAGCTTACATCCGGTCGGACTTTCATTCCCAGGGAGAGGCCGGAGGACGTATAGAGAGCGGGAAGGCCGTCGTGGCCTTCCTGTTTTTTTGAAAATTTTGAAACAAGTTGGGATGGGAAATTTTTTTTTGAAAAAATATATTGTCGACAATTTGTTTTCTGGACAAGGGCCTGACAGATCGGATCAACGGTTTGAAATTCAGAATTTTTGTATTTTTTTCGAAAAAACAGAAAAACGGCTTGCAAAAATACAGAAAATTTAGTAAACTGGAATCATATCATGTGAACCGTGAAACGGTGGAAAAGGAGTAACGAGTATGGAAAAGAAGAAACGAATTGCACTGCCGCTTCAAATCTTCATCGGTCTGGCACTGGGTATCATCGCAGGCCTGTGCTTTATGGGGGCGCCTAAGATCGCCGTCGACTACATAAAGCCCTTCGGAACGATCTTCCTGAACCTGATCAAGTTTATCGTCGTGCCGATCGTGTTTTTCTCCATCATCAGCGGAGTGATCTCCATGAAGGACATCCGCAAGGTGGGGAGCATCGGCGTGAAGACGGTCGTATACTACCTGTGTACGACGGCTTTCGCCATCGTGATCGGCCTGGTCCTGGCCAATCTTTTCAAGGGAGGGTTCCCGGTGCTGGAGGTCTCCAACCTGGAATACGAGGCCAAGGAAGCGCCCAGCCTCATGGACACCATCGTTGCGATCTTCCCCAGCAACATCATTGAGCCTTTTGCCAGCGCCACCATGCTGCAGGTGATCGTGGCTTCCCTGTTCTTCGGCTTCGGCATCATTCTGGCGGGAGAGAAGGGGGAGGCCTTCGGCAAGTTCATGGAGAGCGCCAACGAGGTTTCCATGAAGATCATGTCCTTTATCATCGCCTTAAGCCCCATCGGCGTGTTCGCCCTGATCACGCCCGTGGTTGCGGAGAACGGCCCCAAGATCCTGGGGAGCCTGGCCATGGTTCTTTTGGTGGCTTACATCGGTTACATTCTCCATGCGGTGCTGGTTTACTCCTCCACGGTGAAGCTGATGGGCGGCTTAAGCCCCCTCAAATTCTTCAAGGGGATGTTCCCGGCCATGATGATGGCCTTCTCCAGCTCCTCCTCCGTGGGAGCGCTGCCCCTGAATATCGAGTGCTCGGAGAAGCTTGGCGCAAGGAGGGACATCGCCTCCTTCACCCTGCCCCTCGGCGCAACCATCAACATGGACGGCACCGCCATCTACCAGGGTGTGTGTGCGATCTTCATCGCCTCCTGCTTCGGTATTTCCCTGACGCTGCCCCAGCAGCTCACGATCATTCTCACGGCGACCCTGGCCTCCGTCGGAACGGCGGGCGTGCCCGGGGCGGGCATGATCATGCTGGCCATGGTGCTTCAGAGCGTGGGACTGCCGGTGGAAGGAATTGCCCTGGTGGCCGGTGTGGACCGGATCTTCGACATGGGCCGCACCACCGTCAACATCACCGGCGATGCCGCCTGTGCGATCATCGTGACGAAGCTGGAGGAAAAGAAGGAAGCGAAGAGGGCCGGCTGAGGTTATCTGGATTGGAGAATGAAAATGAAATGATTTTTGTGACGCCTGAATCTCGGATTTATCCGAGATTCAGGCGTTTTTTTAAGGCGTCCTGCAGGACTCGGGACAGGCTTAAACCGGATTCGGTTACTTGGTCGTCCATCCACTTGGGAATGCTGACAGTGCGTTTTACGGCACGTTTGTCCCGGATGTCCGCACGGATCAGAGTGACGAATTCGTCCGGCATGGTTTTGATACTTTTC
>CAJUOF010000334.1 GCA_910587905.1 uncultured Lachnospiraceae bacterium | reverse complement strand
TCTGGAAAAACTGCTGGATAACCACCGGAAGGTGACAGAGAAGGTCATTCGGTCCAAGGAAAAACTGGCAAACACGGAGACGGCCTGGAGACGGCTTGACCGGCTGGCGGACCTGGCCGTGGGCACAAGCAATGAAGGCGGAAAGTTCAGCTTCGACCGCTACGTGATGGGAGCCGCCTTCCGTGAAATACTGGAAATGGCAAACCGGCGGCTGCTCATCATGAGCGGCGGAAAATACGAGCTGATCCATCGCCTCGGCACGGACCGCAGGAATGCAAAGTCCGGCCTGGAGATCGAGGTCCTGGACATGGCGACCGGAAAACAGAGAAACCCCGCCTCCCTGTCCGGCGGCGAGTCCTTCCTGGTGTCCCTCTCCCTGGCCCTGGGCCTGTCCGACGTGGTACAGGGCCATGCCGGCGGCAGAAACCTGGACGCCCTGTTCATCGACGAGGGCTTCGGCTCCCTGGACGACGGCACGCTGGAAACCGCCCTGGAAGTGCTGAACCAGCTGACGGAGGGCAACCGCCTGGTGGGGATCATCTCCCACGTGGGCCGGTTGGAAGAGAGCATCCCGCAAAAAATATCCGTCAAAAATGGCGGGCAGGGCAGTTCCATAACACTCGAATCATGAGATGTTGAGAACTGCCCAAAAACCGAGGAGGACTCAAAATGAAAGCACATAGAAAACGATACATCCTTTTTGCTCTTATTCTTATCGTTGGCGGAATTGCATACTTGGCCGTCAAACAGAGCAGTTCCCCGAATCATTCTTCTGATACAGAAACCACCGAAGACGAGAATGCCCGTTTCAAACAGGAAGAAAACACAGAGGCAAACGCAGAAACAAGACAGGCGGAAAAAATGACAGCCGCAGACGGTACCGGTTATCCCTGGGAAAACGTAGACGGAAAAGTCAGCATTGAGACCGTCTCCGTGAAGGACGGAGAAATCCGTATCCGGTTCAAAAATCAGACCAAAGACAATGTTCTTTTATCTGCACATTTCGAATATGCAAGAACAGAAAACGGAACGGAAGTCTCATCCATTCGGTTGGATTACGACGGCCCGGGGCTGGATGCCGGCCAAAGCGAGACGGTGGCATGGAATCCGCAAAAGCCGCTGGGCAAAACAGGAACAATAAAGATCCTAGAATTGGCATTCCAAAACGACCAAGACGATTACACGTCGGAAGCATTATCAGAAGCATTGCCGGAATCCTGAATCGGCCGGCTTTCCTACACCCTCCCGTGAGTCCATTTCCCGCTCTTATAGAACACGCAGGAGACCACCGTTGCCGTGGTCCAGCCCACCGGCCAGGACAGCCAGATCCCCGTGGCGCCCAGGGCCGGGACCGCCGAAAAGGCAAAGGCCAGGACCACCCGCAGCACCAGGTCCGTGAAGGTCGCCGTCATGAACTGCCGCATGGCCCCGGCCCCCCGAAGGACTCCGTCCGCCATCAGCTTCACGGACACCACGAAGTAGAAGGGAGACGCAATCCGCAGGAAGGTCGCCCCGGCAGACAGGGCCGCTCCCGCACCGGCATCCTCCGGGAGGAACAGGCGGATCATGGCGCTCCCAAAGAAGAAAAAAGTGACGGCAAAGGGCACGGCGATCAGGAAGGCCAGCCGGATCCCCGCCCGAAGCCCCTCCTTCACCCGGCCGCACTTCCCCGCACCCACGTTCTGGGCCGTGAAACTGGAGAGACCGTTGCCCAGAGTGGTAAAAGATGTGATCGTGAACGTATTCAGCTTAATCGCCGCCGAATATCCGGCGATGACAGAGGAGCCGAATCCGTTGACCCTCCACTGGATGAAAATATTCCCGACAGAGATAAAACTCTGCTGCAGGATGCTGGGCACGGCGATGCGGCCGACCCGCTTTAACATCAGGCCGGAAAACAGGGGCGGCCTCCCCTCCGTTTTGATCTTCCCCAGCCGGTACAAAAGAGTGAGAAACGCTAAGACACAGGCCACGCCCTGGGCCAGGAAGGTTGCCCAGGCCACGCCCGCCACGCCCATGCGAAAAGCGGTCACAAACCAGTAGTCCAGAACGATATTGCTCAGGGAGGAACCGATCAGGAAATAGAGCGGCGTCCTGGAATCCCCCAGGGAAGTGAAGATTCCCGTACATATATTATATAGGAAAAGAAACAAAAATCCCCCGATGTAAATCCTCAGGTAAAGGGCCCCGTCCACGAACACGTCCCGGGGCGTATTGAGGAGCAAAAGAAGTCCATCCGTCCCCAGAAGCCCGGCCGCCATCAGCACGGCCGCCAAAACCGCCGAGGAAAGCAGCGTCGTGGAGACGGCCGTCTTCATTTCCCCATACCGTTTCGCCCCGAAAAGCTGGGAGATCACCACCGAACAGCCGATGTTGCTCCCCACGGCCACCGCCATGAAGATCATGGTGATGGGATAGGACGCCCCCACCGCCGCCAGGGCCGACTCCCCGGCGAACTTCCCGGCAATGGCGCTGTCGGCGATGTTATACAATTGCTGGAAGATCACGCTCACGAACATGGGAATGGAAAACCGCCAGAGCACCGAGGACGCCTTCCCCTCCGTCAAATCCTTCATCATCTCAGATTCCTCATCTCTCATCATAGAAGTTCCGGTTGCAATTTCATCTGTACGGAATTATACTACAATTATATCCATTTGAAAACTTGCATTTTTCACTCTTATCCATAGAAAATCTAAATGGATCGTGAATATGCACGGTCCTGGCAGGCCGCTTTCCGAGAAAAGGAGGACCGCTCCCATGTCCGTCAGCCTGGAATATTATAAAATCTTCTATTACGTCGCCAGATACAAAAACATCACCGCCGCCGCCAAAGCCCTGTTCCTGTCCCAGCCCACCGTCAGCCATTACATCCGGGGACTGGAGGAGGAACTGGGAGTCCCCCTGTTCGTCCGCGGCAAAAACGGCGTCGTCCT
>CAJUOF010000333.1 GCA_910587905.1 uncultured Lachnospiraceae bacterium | reverse complement strand
TGGGGATTGGCATACCGTCCCGCGTGGGTCAACTGAGCGATCATAAAAGGCTTCCCATGTCCCGCCTGCCCTGCGGCCTCCCTCATTTCGTTAAGCAGCTCTGCGTAAGCCTCCCAGGTTTCCTCTGTGATACAAAGCTGTCCCGGGTTTCCTCTTCCACTGTCCGTCACTGCCATCGCTTCAAACCAGACGATGGCCGCTCCCCCCGCCGCGAAACGGCGGTATCTGCGTCTGGTAAGCTTGCCGGGACGGCCAATGGCATCACTGTCGCAGCCTTCCATCGGAAGAACTGCCATCCGATTGGAAAGACAGATACTGCCGCGCTGCAGCGGCTCTGTCAAAGCCCTTGTCGTCTTGGCAAGCTTCAAATTTAATCCTTGCGCATCGATGTCACTTCGTAAGTCCTCCATGGTTTTATAATGAAATTTACCATGCATGGTTTGTTCCTCCTCGCTAAATTCCAAGATATGCTTTCTTAACATCCTCATTGTGAATCAAATCGTCCGAGCTTCCCTCCAGCACAAGATGCCCTGTTTCCAGTACATAGCCTCTCTGGGCAACACTTAAAGCCGCCATCAAATTTTGCTCAACGATCAGAATGGATACGCCTTCCTTACGAATCTTCCGGATAATCTCAAACATTTCATTGACGACGATGGGAGCTAAGCCGAGAGAAGGCTCATCCAGAATCAGCAATTTCGGCTCCATCACCATGGACCTGGCAATGGCGAGCATCTGCTGCTCTCCCCCGGAAAGGGAACCGGCAATCTGCTTCTGCCGTTCCTTAAGCTTGGGAAACAACTCAAACATATGCTCAATATTCTTCATGCGGTCCGCCCGGACTCGTTTGCTGTAACCGGCCACCAGCAGGTTATCCATGACCGACATGGTTCCCAAAATTCCTCTTCCCTGGGGAATATGAGAAATCCCCAGATCTACCTTTTTGTTGGCGGGAGTCTTCATCAGGTCCCTCCCACACCAGAGCACCTTGCCGGACCGAATGGGAGTAAAGCCGGAGATAATGCTGAGAAGAGTCGTTTTTCCTGCGCCGTTGGAACCGACCAGAGCCACACATTCCCCTTCATCCACATGGATATCCACATCAAAGAGAATCTACAGATCCCCATAGCCGGCATTGACCTTCTCCATCTTAAGCAGTTCCATCCGATGCACCTCCTCCCAGATATGCCTTGATGACCCTGGGATCATTCATAACCTCCTCAGGACTTCCACTCATAAGAAGGCTCCCCTCGTTTAACACCACAATTCGGTGGCAGAGGCTTGTCACCGCCTTCATCACATGTTCAATGAAAAGGACGGTGATTCCCTTCTGATTGATCTTTTTCACCATCTCAATATTTGCTTCAATTTCTATGGGATTTAAGCCCGCCATCACTTCGTCAAGGAGAATAACCTTCGGATTTGTCACCAGAATCCTGGCCATGTCCAGCCATTTTCTCTTCTCAATGGGAAGTTTTTCACTCCGCATCTCTTTCAGTTCAACAAGCCCCATCTCTTCGAGCACCTTCAAGCTGTCTTCGGCCGCCTGTCTGTAGCTTCTTGTCTGCAAGGCAATGGTGTATACACTGTCAAATACGGTCAATCCCGTAAAGGGCTTTGGAGTCTGGAAGGTTCGTCCGATTCCCATATGGGATCTGGCTGAAATACTCATCCTTGAAATATCTTTTCCTTCAAAATATATCTCCCCTTCATCTTTGGCATAGACACCGCTGATCAGGTTGACACAGGTGGATTTTCCGGAACCGTTGGGACCTATAAGGCCTAAAATCTCGCCCTTTTCTAGGGAGAAACCGACATCCCATACCGCATGGATCCCTCCAAAGGATTTTTTCAGGTTTTTGATTTCCAGTAATGCCGCCATGTCTGTCATCCCTCCTTTTTTCCAACCAGCCTTTTAAAAACAGAAAGCTTAGCATCCCCCACGAAAAAGCTGATGATACCGCCCGGCCGAAAGATGATAACCAGGATCATAATCAAGCCGTAAAGGAGCATGCCGGAGCCGGAAGCGCCAAGCAGAATATTTGCCACCTCAGAGAGCGGCACCAACACCAGAGCTCCGATGACCGGCCCAAAAAGGGTTCCGGCACCTCCCACAATCGCCATCGTCCCGATCTTTGTCGCAATGTCCATGGAGCTCACAGTCGCCGGATCGATATAGGTCAGGAAAAACGCAAAAATGGTTCCGACGGCAGAGGTCATGACTGCACTGATCACAAAGGCAAAAAGCTTGACCCTATTGGTGCGAATTCCCAGGGATTCCGCCGCGTCCTCATCGGCCCGGATGGCCCGCAGATAATACCCCGTTCTGCTTTTCTGAATCCTCCAGGAAATAAACACGCAAAGGATCAGCATCACCAGAAGGATATAATAAAAGGTGGTGTCCTTCCGAAACATCAGATTCAAAAAACTCTCTTTTTTAAAGGTGATCACCATCCCCTCAGCTCCCTTTGTCAGGGACTTGGCGTAAAGCAGCCACACCCGTATCATTTCGGCAAAGGCAATGGTACAGAGGGAGAAGAACGGTCCGCGAAGCCGGAAGGATACTGCGCCGATCATTAACGCTGCCACAATTGAAATTGCGATCCCGACAAACATTCCAACCCACGGCGTGAGGCCCATTCGG
>CAJUOF010000332.1 GCA_910587905.1 uncultured Lachnospiraceae bacterium | reverse complement strand
CGAAGTTTACCCACTCCGTGGCCCGATAGGCGTTGGCACGGGCGGCCTTTAAGTCCTCGCCCTTGGCCGTCACGCCCAGCACCCGGCCGCCGTTTGTGACGATCCCCGCCTCGGTCCGCTTCGTCCCGGCATGGAACACGTAATAGCCCTCGTCCTCCTTCGCCTTCACCGTGTCCAGCCCCTCGATGACAAAGCCCTTCTCGTACTTGACCGGATAGCCGTCGGAGGCCAGCACCACGCAGACCGCCGCATTATCCTCGAACTCCAGCGTGACCTCGGAGAGCGTCCCGTCAATACAGGCCTCCATCACGTCCACGATGTCGTTCTTCATCCTGGGGATCACCACCTGGGCCTCCGGGTCGCCGAAGCGGGCGTTGTACTCCAACACCCTGGGCCCGTCCTCCGTCAGCATGAGGCCGAAAAAAATGATGCCCTTGAAGGTGCGTCCCTCCGCCCGCATGGCGTCCACCGTCGCCTGGTAAATATGCTTCTGGCAGAACTCGTCCACCTCTTTGGTATAAAAAGGACTGGGGGAGAAGGTTCCCATCCCGCCGGTGTTGAGCCCCGTGTCCCCGTCCCCGGCCCGCTTGTGGTCCTGGGCGGAGGTCATGACCCGCACCGTGTTCCCGTCCACGAAGGAGAGCACCGACACCTCCCGGCCCGTCAGAAACTCCTCGACCACCATCTGGTTTCCCGCCGTGCCGAACTTCTTATCCAACATGATCTCCCGCACCCCGTCCTTCGCCTCCTCCAGGGTGTTGCAGATCAGGACGCCCTTCCCCAGGGCCAGTCCGTCCGCCTTTAAGACAATGGGAAATTTCACTGTCTCCAGATAGGCGATGGCCGCATCCGCATCGGTAAAATTTTCATAAGCCGCCGTGGGGATCCCATATTTCTTCATCAGGTCCTTGGAAAACGCCTTGGAGCCCTCCAGAATGGCCGCCGCCTTCTCAGGGCCGAACACCCGCAGGCCCTCCGCCTCAAAGGCATCCACCACGCCGGCCACCAGCGGGTCGTCCATGCCAATCACCGTCAGGCCGACGGCATGCTCCTTCGCAAAAGCCGCAAGGGCCGGAAAATCCAGCACGCCGATGGGCACGCACTGGGCGTATTCCTCAATGCCCGCATTCCCCGGGGCGCAGTAGATCTTCTCCACCCGGCTGCTCTTTGCGATCTTCCAGGCAAGGGCATGCTCCCTGCCGCCGCTTCCTACAATCAATATATTCATCCTATCTCCTCATTTTACTCGGACCACCCGTCCGTTTTCCACTTGTATCTTCCCGTTTGCGATCAGGTCGATGGCCGCAGGCAGGATCTCCCACTCCGCCTCCTCCATGACCCGAAGCTGCAGGCTCTTCGGTGTGTCGTCGTCCCGGACCGCCACCGCCTTCTGTAAAATGATGGGCCCGGTATCCGTGCCCTCGTCCACGAAATGGACCGTGGCCCCCGTCACCTTCACCCCCCGCTCCAGCGCATGTTCATGGACCGCCAGCCCGTAATTCCCCGTCCCGCAGAAAGACGGGATCAGGGACGGATGGATGTTGATGATCCGGTTCCTGTATTTCTTGATCAATTCCTCCGGGAGCACCACCAGAAAACCGGCCAGCACGATCAGGTCCAGACGGAACCCGTCCAGCGTCTCCACGAGGGCTTCGTGGAAAGCCTCCCTGGTCTCAAGATCGGAAGAGCACACGT
>CAJUOF010000331.1 GCA_910587905.1 uncultured Lachnospiraceae bacterium | reverse complement strand
TATCCAACTGAGCTACTGGGACTTATGCAAAAAATATGAACTTGTATTCCTAATTTAGACTCGAACCATCTACCGCTTAGGAGGCGTGTGCTCTATCCAGCTGAGCTATAGCGACATTTGAAGGAAATGTCTGCCATCCGCATTCAGATTAATCCTGGAAGTTCACCTGGCCCTGAACCCAGACCGGACCCTTGAACCGGCGGCCCACCTGGGGCTCCCCAAGAAGGTCCTTCGCATTGATGGCAACCTGCAACAGCAAATCACTGCACTCTATCATTAAAACATAAATTTCTTCATTTGTCCACTGGTTTCTTACTTTTTCCATCTCCAAAATTTCGCCCAGGACGGAATACTGGTCACATTCCACGCCGTAGGGCATGAAGCAAGAATCCACAATGGAATAGATATCCTCCTGGCGAACCCGGTCAGATATGGAAGTGTATAAGTCCATATCCTCCATGGCAAGAGATTCCATGGCATCGGAATCCCCCCGTCTGGCCGCCTCCAGAAGACTGGTCCGGTTGGCCGTGGCCACCTTGAGCCGTTCCTTTTGCTTTTGGGACTTCTGGACCGGAAGGAGGATCTTCCCATGGACGGACAGCGCCGAGAGCATGACGGACGAAATCCGAATACTCCGATAGGGGTCATGAAGCCGTTTCAGAAATTCGACTCCGTTCTGAAGATAGAAAATCAGGGAAACTCCGATCCGGTATTCTTCACAGATCCCGGCATAGGACTCTTTTTCTGCGTGGCGCTGTACCTGGCAGGGCGCCTGGGTACTGATACAGGTGCTCCGCAGGAAAGGGAAATAATATTCCCGATCGAATTCATCCTTCTCATTTAAATCCCCGCAGACGGAGATTCCGAACCCACTGCCCGCTTCCGCGTAAAGCTGTTGTCTGGTCTCTCCGTCCGGCATCTGTACCACCTGTATCTCGTCGGGGCTGTTCTGGACTCTCGCCAAAAGCTCCCTGATGTCCTTCTTCTTCGTATATCCGCCAAATCCCACCGCCCGTAAAAATTTATGCATCGTATTTCCCCGTCCTTTCGGCTGACCTGACGTCAATCAGCGATTCTTATTTTTTCGGCTCCAACTTTGTCTGACCACCCATGTAAGGCTGGATGACGGCGGGAATGTTCACGCTCCCGTCTTCATTCAGATTATTCTCCAAAAATGCGATCAGCATACGAGGCGGAGCCACCACCGTGTTATTCAAAGTATGGGCAAAGTACTTGCTTCCATCTGCCCCCTTCACTCGGATTCCGAGACGGCGGGCCTGGGCGTCACCCAGATTGGAACAGCTTCCCACTTCAAAATATTTTTTCTGTCTGGGGGACCATGCCTCCACGTCAAAGGATTTCACCTTCAAATCTGCCAGATCGCCGGAACAGCACTCCAGGGTGCGGACCGGAATGTCCATGGACCGGAACAAATCCACCGTATTCTGCCACAGCTTCTCAAACCACATGGGGCTTTCCTCCGGCTTGCAGACCACAATCATCTCCTGCTTCTCAAACTGATGAATCCGGTAAACCCCCCGCTCCTCGATACCGTGGGCGCCTTTTTCCTTTCGAAAACAGGGAGAATAACTGGTCAATGTATATGGAAGCTTCTCCTCCGGATTCAGGGTGTCAATGAACTTTCCAATCATGGAATGCTCGCTGGTTCCGATCAGGTATAAATCCTCCCCCTCGATCTTATACATCATGGCATCCATCTCATCAAAGCTCATGACTCCTGTCACAACATTGCTGCGGATCATGAAAGGGGGCACACAGTAGGTGAAGCCCCTGCCGATCATGAAGTCCCTCGCATAAGCCAGGACGGAGGAATGCAGTCTTGCGATGTCCCCCATCAGATAATAGAAGCCGTTCCCGGCCACCCGTCCGGCGCTCTCTAAGTCAATGCCGTCGAACCGCTCCATGATGGCGGTGTGGTAGGGGATCTCAAAGTCGGGAACCACCGGCTCGCCGTATTTCATCACTTCCACGTTCTCCAAATCGTCTTTTCCAATGGGTACGGAAGGATCAATGATGTTGGGAATGGTCATCATGGCCTTTTTGATGGCCGCCTCCACCTCCCGTTCCCTGGCGGAGAGTTCTTCCACCCTGGAGGCGTTGGCATTCACCTGGGCTTTGACAGCCTCGGCTTCTTCCTTCTTTCCCTGCTTCATCAAGCCGCCAATTTCTTTAGAGAGACGATTCCTCTCGGCTCGGAGAGCTTCCACCTCCCCTTTAATCTCCCTGTTTTCCTTATCCAACGCAAGGACCTCGTCCACCAGCGGCAGTTTGTGATCCTGAAATTTTTTCTTGATGTTTTCTCGAACCACATCAGGATTCTCTCGTAAAAGCTTAATGTCGATCATGTTTTCCTCCTTAAAATTACGGTAAAAAAATACCCTCCGCCCGACAGGGACGAAAGGTTTTCCGCGTTGCCACCCATATTGCCGACCAAAGAGCCGGCCTCTTGACGGTGGGATATAGGCCACCAACCTTTTGACTCATCGCCAACTGCTCCGAAAGTGGAAGGGCCTGCTCCCCTGCCGATTCACACCTGCCACCGGCTCTCTGAAAGGGTATCACACGCTTTAGCTTTCCTCACTGCATTTTTCCTATTTCATTGTTGTTCCCTATTATATATCAGCGATTCACATTTTTCAAGGACTTTCTTTTCAACTTTTTCCCCATAAAACACTGTCCTTCATTTTTGCTTTAATATGCTAATTTGACAAACTATCTAAAATATTACTTAGTAATCATAGATTTTTGTGCGTATATCTTTCTTTTTTATGATTAATCGCTTTTTCATTCATTAACATTGACAAATATATAAAATTTCTGTAAACTGTTTTTATACACTTTATACACCTTGGTAGACCACGAAGTTACGCCCGGCTGTACCAAGGTATTCTTTTTATAATAGGAGGTATTTCTTATGAAGAAGAAAAAAATCAGCCTGGCCATCAAGATTTTGATCGCCATGGTCCTGGGTCTTATCTTCGGCTTCGTCCTCAAAGGGCAGTACGAATACTGGACCTATGTGACCAACACCGTCGGCACCATTTTCATCCGGCTGCTGAAGATGACAATCCTGCCCCTGATCCTCTGCTCGATCATTGGCGGTATTGCCAGCATCGCAAACCTGAAACAGCTTAAAAAAATTGGAGTCCGCTTTATCATCTACTGGATTCTGGCTTCCTTCCTGGCGGCTGTGACCGGACTGATCTTTTCTTATATCATTCAGCCCGGTGTGGGCGTCAACCTGGGAGCGGCGGCGGAAGAATATTCCACCGAAGGCGTAAATCTCCTGGAAACCGTGATCAATTATATCCCTGAGAATGTATTCGGCGCCATGGCTGAATTCTCCATTATCCAGGTAATTGTCTTTGCCATCTTCGCAGGTATCGGAATTTCCACCCTGCCGGAAGGCAAAGCCAAAACCTTCTTAACCGACATCTTCGCCTCCGGCAACGACTTAATGATCCGCATCGTCGAAATGATCATGAAGCTTGCCCCCATCGGCGTCTTCTGTCTGATGGCAGAGGTTTCCGGCACCCTCGGAGCAGAGGTCCTCGGCGCCCTCGGAAAGATGTTGATCACCCAGTATGTGGCTTATGCGGTGTTGATCATCGGTGTATTCCCGCTGATCCTTGCTTTTGTCGCAAGAGTAAACCCGATTCAGCATTACCGGAACGTGTTCCCGGCCATGATCCTCGCATTCTCTTCCTGTTCCTCTTCTGCGACCCTTCCGCTCACTATGAAGTGCGCAAAGGAGCGCTGCGGTGTTCCTGAGGACACGGTCGGCCTGATCGCACCTCCGGCGGCTACCATCAACATGCAGGCCTGCTGCGCAGAAATGGCGATCTACGCCGTGTTTGCGGCCCAGCTCTTCGGGCGCAGCTATGGTATTGGAGAACTGGCCCTGATCATCTTCCTGGGCGTCATCATGGCGGCAGGCGTGGCGGGCGTTCCCGGCGGCGGCATCATGATGAGCGCTATCATGATGGAGACCATGGGACTTCCGCTCACGATCGTTCCCTGGGTGGCCGGCATTTACCGTCTGATCGACATGCCCAACACCATGCTGAACGTGACCGGCGACACCGTCGGAATGGTAACGGTCTCTGCCATGATGGGGGATTTGGACAGAGATAAATTTAATTCGCATAACGACGACAGTTCTGCCAAAGCGTAATAGAAGTCCAGCTAAGAAATGTCAATAGGTAAAATGAAAATGTTTAAAAAGTTTTTTTCAAGCATTTGATGTAAAAAAGGGTAACTTTAATAAGCCCACCCCTGTGGAAATTTTTAAGACTCGTAAAAATTTGTTAAGCTGCGTTCTGTACCTTGTCAGGATGCGCTGCCAGATAGCGTCTACAGTGTTCCTGGGGAGTGATGACTTCAAACGGCTTATTGTCCCGGAGCATAGCAAAGATGATGTTGCATATCTTGTGCATTACAGCCCCGACAGCCACGTTTTTCTTCTTGGCTTTGCATTTGTCGGCATAATAACTGTGGATGACCGGATTTACAGGCATCCCGCTGCCCTTGTCTACCTTAAGGTTATTGAGCGCCACCATATGCAGGATGCGTCTGGCGAGGCTGGAACCCCTTTTTGACATATGTACCTTGTCCCCGTTGAACTTCCCGGACTGATTCACGGCAGGATCCAGGCCAAAGTAGGCATACAGCTTCTTCGGGGAAGGGAACAGGTCAAAAGAGCCCATTTCTGCGACCAGGACAACCGCGCTCATGAAGCCTACGCCGCGCAGAGACTGGAGAAGCTGTATGCGTTCATAGACCGGATCGCCTTTCAGGCCGTCAACAGAAGCATGGATTGCTTCCATGATTGTGTCAAGGCGTTTCTGGTACTCCCAGTAAGAGTTTATGTAGAGCCTTATGCGGACAGAATTGCTTTTCAGGGCCCGCCCAAAGATGGCGGCATCTTCCGCTGCGGCCCACAGGGCATCATACTTGGCCAGGGCATACTTTTCCCCAAAACGTGCTGTGGAGCGGATTGTTTCCACTACCGTTTCCTTTGGGGCAGCAAGAAGATCCTCCGCAAGCGGGTAGGCGTCCAGGAGCTTTAAGGAAGTCTTGGTGGTGACCTTGCTGAACACTTTCTGGTATGCGGGAAATGACACTTTCAGCTCTGCAGTGAGCTTTAAGACAACAGCGGACTGCAGATCCTTGAAGTAGTAATAGTCGCGGACCAGGTTACGCAGGTCGATGACCTCATCATCAGGGAGGATGGAAACCTTCAGGGAAGCATCCAGTCCTACCTTGGCAGCTTTTTTTGAATCAAATTTATCATTATGCAGTTTCCTTACGTGCATATTTGTGCTATTCTTAGTAATGATAGGATTAATGACCGAGCAGTCAAAACCCTTATCGCGAAGGAAGCACAGGAGTGGGATGTGGTAGATCCCGGTGGACTCAAGGAAGCAGCGGCTTTTAAGAGAATACGCCTCTTGTGCTTCCTTTATTTTTGTGATGGCAAGCTCCCGGGACTGGGGATCGGAATGAACGATCTTAAAGGGTTTCCCGACAAGGGTGCCATTTGGGAGCATGATGGACATCCATGTGAAGTCTGCCCCGACATCAAGCCCGACTGAGAGATAGGGGATGCTTTCCAGCACCTTAAGTACTTTTTGATATTGCATGGTTTTATCCTTTCTGGCAGGTATCCATTTCCAGAAGGTGGATACACAGCCTAGCGGCTTATACAGGTATAGCCTGAGGCTTCCCAACCAGCCAAAACATAAATCACCACCGAATGGACTGACAGACTTAATTGGAGGTTTCACCAGCCGGAAGGCCGGCTCCCAAGGAGGCGTCGTCAATGATCCTGCCTCAGTGATTATACCTCTATATTTTGTCTGGTGCATGAAGGAAACCTCAGACATGGTAAAAATTTTATTAATAACCTCTGATGGAAGGGGAACCCTCCTTCAGTTATTCATCAGATATGATTTTGTAACTTATTAACTTTATAGCTCTTGTGGCTGTATCATTATTATACTAGGAGGCCCTTTTATATGGAAGTTAAATTTTCTGAACAGGCAAAAGGCGTTCTCGGTATTTCCGGCCACGCGGGCGTAGGTCATGTCCACAGTCATTCCGGCTTTGTACAGGACGATTCGGCGGGTCTTGCGGCGGCGGCCCTGATCTTAAAAAAGGCGCTTCCTGTTGATACCGTGATCACATCCGTTCAGGCATCCATGGACGAGGGACGAATCACCGTGCATACCGGCGGGGGAGGGGAGGCTTCTGCCTCTCCCCGTCGGGGGATCGCTCCTTTTGAAAAGGAGCTTTTGGAATCCCGTGGCGTCGGTTTGGACGCGGCATTCTCTCAGAATGCCGCCGTTCGTGTATTTGGGCGCATGTACGGACAGGGCGTTTCGGAAACGGCCGCCTGTTTCCAGGGTGCTTGTGCCCTGGCGGTCCTCGATTCTTTTGTAAAGGCAAAGCCGGATCGGTTCCACGTCTCCGCTCCCGCAGGGAAACCTGGATACCTGGACAAAGCCATTGCTACAGTCCTTGACGTGGATGGCATTCCCATGGCTCTGATGCTCCTGGTCAATTTCACGGAAGGCGGCATCGGGCCGGCAGAGGACTACGAGGGCAATGTGCCCTGGGATTTTAAGGAGTCAGTCATGAAGGCGGTGGGCCTGGACCTGATTCCTACAATCCTCATCGAGAGTAAGGCATTCATTCCCGCCTTTGCGTCGGAGCTTTCGGAAAACATGCTGATGCTCCGGGCCGAGGAGGGTACGGATAATCTGGAGTTGGCAAAAACCCTCCTCCATACGGCAGAGGAGCTTCACATTCCCTGCTGCCTTAAAACCAATGCCATGCCCCTTGCGCCCGGCAGTCTCGCAAAGGCCACGGCTTCCTATGCAGACAGGCTGATCGCCTTGGCCGAGCAGTTAAAATTTGCGGACGATTGCATGGAGAAGGTACAGATCACCGCTAAGCTTGCCGAGCTTGTGAGTCAGGACGCGGGCGGCGTCACCTTCATGGGCAACACGGTCAACGATCAAATGCGGGGCGCAGGAATCATTCCCGGAGCCCACGCCATTCTCTCCATGATCGTGACCGAGGACTACAAAGACCGGGTAAAGATTCCCATGCTCTCGGACGAGGAAGCCGAACATTATGTCGCTGTTATTTTAAATGGAATGAAGAATTATCACGATACTCTGTAGCTTTGTTTCGACCATTTGATCATACAGGAGGAAGTTGTTTTGAAAAAGATTCTTTTGATTTCGACCGGTGGTACCATCGCTTCTACTCCCACGGAAAACGGCCTGACTCCCACAGTGAGCGGGGCGGACATGGTCCGGCTGATTCCGGAGCTGGAGGGTCTTTGTGAAATCCGCTACACGGAACTTTTGAACCTGGACAGCAGTAATATGCAGCCGGAGGAATGGGCTGCCATGGCCAGCGCGGTGTTTACGGCCCTCTCCATTTATGATGGCGTCGTCATTACCCACGGAACGGACACAATGGCCTACTCGGCGGCCGCTCTCTCCTTCATGCTCCAGAATCTCAACAAGCCTGTCATTCTGACCGGCTCTCAGCTTCCGATTGAAGATGAAAACACAGACGGCAAGCGAAATATCCTGAATGCATTCCGCGCTGCCGTGGACGGCAGGCTCTCTGGCGTCTTCATTGTCTTTGACGGATCCATCATTCCAGGCATCAGCGCCAAGAAGACCTGCTCCCGGAATTTCCATGCCTTCGAGAGCATCAATCGGAAACCGGCGGGGGAGATCACCGAGGATGGCACCGTCCTTCTTTTTGAAGTGCCGAAGGCCCCCGCCCTCGTAAAACCGCTGACGCTCAACGCCAATTATGACGCCAGCGTACTCCTGGTCAAGCTGACTCCGGGAACCAAGCCGGAACTCATCGAGGCCGCCGGAACCCTGGGCTACCGGGCTGTCGTCATCGAAGCCTTCGGTCTGGGAGGCATACCCAACGTGCGGCGAAACCTGCTCCCTTCGATCCATAAGCTGATCTCTCTGAAGGTGCCGGTGGTAGTCACGACTCAATGCGTCCACGACGGCTGTGACTTAAGCGTCTATGACGTGGGCGTCGACGCCGCCAAGGCCGGAGTTCTCTCTGCCGGAAACATGACCACGGAGGCCATTATGGCCAAACTGATGTGGATTCTTGGGCAAACCGACGATTTCGAACAGATCACATCCTTGTTCTCACGGAATTTTATCGGTGAATTTAACAGAACGTAATTTTTTTTCATTTTTTCTGTTGACTTTTCCTTTTTAACGTGCTATAGTTTTGACCATGACAACGGAGTCAAACTGAGCAGGTAGAACCTGCTCCTTTTGGCTCCATTTTTATGCGCGCATCCATCGACTATACTTTATGCATGTTCAGAAAGGATTTTTTATTATGTCTTATGTAGATGAAATGATTCAGAGAGCCATTGACAAGAATCCTGGTGAGCCGGAGTTTCATCAGGCAGTACGGGAGGTGCTCGATTCTCTGCGCCCCGTGATCGACCGTGACGAGGACGTGTTCCGCAGAGACGCCATTCTGGAGCGTCTGACGGAACCGGACCGGGTGATCTCCTTTCGCGTTCCCTGGATCAATGATAAGGGCCATGTGAAAGTAAACCGTGGTTACCGGGTACAGTTCTCCAGCGCCATCGGGCCCTACAAGGGTGGACTCCGGTTCCATCCTTCGGTCAACCAAGGTATCGTGAAATTCCTCGGTTTTGAGCAGATCTTCAAAAATGCTCTGACCGGTCTTCCCATCGGCGGCGGAAAAGGCGGTTCTGACTTTGACCCCAAGGGCAAATCCGACCGGGAAGTCATGGCTTTCTGCCAGAGCTTCATGAGCGAGCTCTACCGTCATATCGGCGCAAACATTGACGTTCCCGCCGGTGACATTGGCGTGGGCGGTCGAGAGGTCGGTTATCTCTACGGCCAGTTCAAAAGGCTGACAGGCCGCTATGAGGGCGTGCTCACTGGTAAGGGCCTCACCTTCGGCGGCTCTCTGGTCCGGACAGAGGCCACCGGCTATGGTTTGATTTACATTACGGAGGAAATGCTCAGGGATCATGACATGACCATGAGCGGCAAGACAGTGGTTGTTTCCGGTTCCGGAAACGTAGCCATCTATGCGGTGGAGCGTGCCCAGCATTTTGGCGCAAAAGTGGTCGCCATGAGTGACTCCAACGGATACATCTACGATCCCAAAGGCATTCAGCTCGACGTGGTAAAGGCCATCAAAGAAAAACGCAGAGGCCGGATCAAGGAGTATGTCGATACGGTTCCCTCTGCCCAGTACACCGAGGGCAAAGGTGTCTGGTCGATCCCCTGTGACATCGCACTTCCCTGTGCAACACAGAATGAGCTGACCCTGGACGACATCAAAACCTTGAAAGACAATGGATGCTTTGCCGTTGCCGAGGGCGCCAACATGCCTGTGACCCAGGAAGCCACGGACTTTATCCTGGAGAATGACATCCTGTTCCTGCCCGGCAAGGCATCGAATGCCGGCGGCGTGACCACCTCCGCTCTGGAGATGACTCAGAACAGTGAGCGAGTCTACTGGTCCTTCGAGAAGACGGATTCCCGCCTGAAGGAGATCATGGTCAATATTTATGCACAGATCAGTACAGCCGCTAAGGAATACGGCGTGGAAGGGAACTACGTGGTCGGCGCCAATATCGCTGCCTTCAAGAAAGTCTCTGACGCCATGCATTCGCAGGGTGTTGTATAGAGGCTGTTTACATATGGATACTTCCTGCATTTGTTATATCTGCTTATAATACCCATAATAAGGTATTGTATCATAATTACACCCCCTATTGTATTTTCAATCGAAAAAGACGGCCAATCAGCCGTCTTTTTCTCGTCTCTAATTCCTGCTGTTTCTGTTTGTTTTTTTATTAATGAAATGTTTTTATTTCTTTTTTAATCCATGTGTTTCTTTTAATTCATCCATCAAATAGTCTTGCTATGGAAACATTTTCCTTTCTTTTTATCAAAGTAAATTTCTTTTAAAGAGGCTTCGCTTTCTTGACTTCGTCCGGAAGCACAATGGCATCCAGATCGTTGAAGCCATTATAAACACACTGAATCAAAAAGCTGTCCATGTCTTTCAGCATTCCGAAATCTATAACCACCGACACCGGAAGCTTCGTCTCTTTGTCCTGATAGAGTGTCACAATCCCTTTGGCATTTGCCTGGATCGCGCTGGCACTGAGGCCGGAGGCTTTTATAACTTCTGCAATATTCTTCGTGGTGATCTCCCCGGTCAGAGTCAGGCACGGGATGCCGTTCATCTCGGCCTCCTCTCCCAACTCCCAGCCGCTTCCTGCCGTCAAGAGGATCTTTCTCGCCATATCCTCCTCCACAGGCTCATGCTCATATACGGCCCAGTCATTTCTCTCTTTTACGTAGGAATAAGCCACGTCCTCTTCCTTCCGGATGACGTATAATTCCTGAGAGGTGGAGCCTTTTCCCTGGGTAACGGTCAGTACCGTATGAGAATCCATGGGCTCTTTCATCTGTTCAATGTCCGTCTTCATGGCAACGGCGGCTTCCCCCACCGGGTTCCAGTCTACCGCAAGGCTCATGCGCACGGAAGTGATTTCCTCCAACGCCGAAGTCATCTCGTCAATGGCTTTTTCTCCTGGTGTCTCCTTCTTCCCACATCCGGCCGCAAGTGTAATACTTAAAATCGCGGCACTGCCAAACAAAAGGTTTCTCAA
Organism: uncultured Lachnospiraceae bacterium; assembly: GCA_910587905.1. Lineage (GTDB taxonomy): Bacteria > Bacillota > Clostridia > Lachnospirales > Lachnospiraceae > Lientehia. The sequence goes on along the minus strand of CAJUOF010000331.1, from coordinate 10,181 downwards.
TGTCTTTTTCATAATCCAGGTCCCCTTTCACTTGTTCACTCTGTCATTGTGTCGTGATTCTTTTTCTTAGTTAAAATTATAACACACTTTTTCGATTTTGAACACCACCTAAAAGATAATTTTGCATTTATTTTTTTCTTGTCGTTTTTTATAGGACATGATAAAATCGAATAAAGATTTCTCTCAGATAGGAATTAAATTTTATGAAAATTTATGATAGAAAATTGTTTTGGAAAAGCATCTTTCTATATGGGTTGGCCATTCTTGTCTCAGGGATCGGCATCATCTATAAAAGAGATATGATCTCGACGTATCTCTTGATTTTGATCTGGGCCATCAATCTGACCTGTCGTCTAGTCATTTCACTATCTGAGAAGCGCGCGAACGCATACCGCAAAAAAGTGGAACGGGAAGAACAGGCGCTCTCGAACCGATTTGGAGACTATGCGCTGCTTGTCCGTTTAGGCTGGCTGATTCCGCTTGGATTATCACTTCTGTTTGTCACAATCTCCCCCGGTATCTCTGTGTTCCTGCTTTTTCTTGGTCTGCCCTATGCCTTCTGGCTGGACAGAGTCATTTCCAAAAACCTTCCGCCGGAAGAATGACTGATCTATGCAGGACCCATTGTGACGAACCTTTTAGCTGACAGATTCATCATGTTGTACAGGAGGTTTTTGATGAAATTATCCTCGGATATTCTGTTTCAGGACCTGGCGAAGCATGTGACTTTGGAGTCATTCGGCGTAAGGCGGCCGGACCTCTCTCTGGAGCCGCCAATTTTTTATTATGCGGACATGACTTATGAAAGCGACAGGGTCTATATCGGCCGCATCGGAGAGCTTCCTCCGCCCCCGAAAGGAATTTTCTGCCTGATCATCTGCGTGGGCGGACGTCTCCCCGTCTCCTGGTTTCCGGGAGATTCCTGTGTCTTTTCTGTCCTATCGGAAACAGACCTTCTCTATGTATTTAATATCGTACAGAGTTCTTTTCTGCGCTTTCGCAGGTGGAATTCTAAACTGTATCATATTTTGAATTCGACTGCCAATCTGGAGGAGATGATCTGCCTGACCTCAGACCTCCTTGGAAAGTCCATCTCTCTGGTCAACAATCAGTTAGAGATCGTCGTCCAGGCTATTTCGGAGAATGACGGGCCGGTCCCGGCCTCCTGGGAACACATGCTTCCCTCCAACGTGCGAGCCTGGGCAAACACACACAAACAGAACACCTCTTTCCGGGAGCCTTTCTTCTTTTCCCTGGATGGTTTTCTTTCTTATTGTGTCAATATCTATGTCCGGGATTCTTATTGGGGCATGATCGCCCTCAGTGTGGAGAATGAGGATCCTTCTTCCTGGATCGTCGTTCTGTTTGACCACTTTTTTGAAATTTTCCGCCTGGCCCTGGCCAAGAACCTGAACCGCAGTCACGGCAGTCTGGTCACTTTGAAATCGGTGTTTTCTGACCTTTTGAACTGTCTGCCTGTCACTCCTGCCAGGCTGGAAAAGGCGTTCCGCAACAGTGGCCGGGCTCCTTCGGCTTGGATTTGTGCGGCTCTTCGCCCGACGGGTTCTATGGAACAGCTTCCCCCAGAATATTTCTGCAAACAGTTGGAACAGGCGTTTCCGACCTGCTACGCCATTTCTTCCGCCGGCTTTATCGCCTTTCTTGTTCCCATGGAATCAGAAGGTGATTTTGGGGATGGACCTTTTCCGGAGCTGGAGGCAGGGCTTTTGGAATTTGACGTCCATGCCGGGATCAGTCTGGTCTATGAGAATATTCTCCACACCCGCGATTTCTTTCGCCAGGCCGTGGCCGCTCTGGAGACGGCCGAGAGTATGGAAAAAACAGAAAAGTTCTGTTATTTCCGAGATTTTGCTCTATCCTACGCCCTGAAAAACAGTGTCGGTGAGCTGAAGCCGGACCTGATGATGCCGAGAGGCCTGATCCGACTTCTGGAGGAATCCGAGGAGGGTGCCGATTACTGGCGGACGCTCTGTGTCTATCTGGATCATGAGATGAATGCATCCCGGACGGCCCGCGAGCTTTTTATCCACAGGACCACTCTGCAAAACCGCCTGAGCCGGATTTCTCGGTTTGTCGACCTTTCCTCTCCGGAAAACCGCATGTATCTCAGATATTGTCTGTATCTGTACAAGCTGTACCAGTTACTCTAAATTACTTCTCTATTTTGTTTGATTTTTCTCTTTTTCTAGCATAATTGTCACTTTTTCTTTCTATTTCCCCTATAGTTTGCTGTATTTACTTTTGTTTTTTCTTATTATATGATGGCCTCTAGAGAGGGCTTTCTTTAATGAAACTTTAAATCTTCTGTTATAGAAAGGAGAGGGTTTTTTATGAGTAAAAAAATTGATCCACGGATGCCCAAGGAGGTCGGTTCCGGTCTTTATCCCGTGAAATCGCCCTGGGACAAGATGATTTCTTATCACGACGCCGCTCATTATGTACAGCGCTATACCAACGTGGTGAGTGCGGCGATCATGCAGGCCTTCCGCATGCTGGTCCCGGACTATGCCGAGCGGAGCCAGGCCATGTGCACCAACGCTTACAACCGTCTGAGCTATGTCTACCAGATGATTCCCGGCTATCCGGAGATGAATGCGGATGAACTCCACATGCACCCTTTCATGCGGGGCAATTTCGTGGGCGGCCTCATCGGCGATGCCGGCGACGAGGACCTTCTCATGTGCGGCCGGGTCAATGACTTCGGTACTTACCGGGCGGAGAAGGAGCTGGACGTCTGTTACTGGGATCTGGTGGGCTCCGAGCTCTGCCGTTCGACCACACAGTCTCTCCAAGCCTGTGCGGACCACGCCGCCAAGCTCCGGCCGGAAGGACCTCACATTGAATACCACATGGTGGAAGCCAAGGGCTGCGGCGACCGCCACTGCCGGATCGTGGCGGAATGCCGCAAGAAATTCCCCATGCCGCCCCATGAGCAGTGGGAGTGCTTCGGCCCGGTGGCCACGGAAAATCAGATCAAGTTTACCAAGGAAGAGGACTGCGTCGACGAGTCCATGATGTTTAGGGAGGAGACGGATTATCTCTTCTCCAACGGCACCAACATGGAGAAAGACTGGCGTTCCGCCTATCCCATGGTCACCAGATCCTACGGTGCCACCTACATCCTGCCCACTCTGGACGACCTGATCCGGGAGGGAAAGCTCACGGGCGAACAGGTGGATTACGCCATCCACTGTCTCTGCGAGGCCGCCGGAAAGGCCACCTTCATCGACGATTTTGCCAAGGAAGGGCTCCGGGTATGGCTGGGCGCTCCCCACGAAATCAGCAAAGACGACGGACGGCTCATGGGCGGTTACCTGGAAATGTTCCTGCAGAGCCTCCATGCAGCTTACGAGATCGAGGCCTTCAACGGGGAAGAGTGCATTTACGTCATTGACCGAGCCGCCCTTGCCAACAACATGCCCAAGATGGTGGATGCCTATCTCTGGTTCTGGTACGGCATGACCAAGAGCCTGGTCAACGCCCAGTGGTCCCTGTGGGAGGAGGATTCTCCGGAAGGAAAACTCCGGATCAAGATTGCCAAGAAGGTCGATAAGTTCTGCTGATCCCCATCATTTATTTTTTGAAAGGAGTCGATGATATGAATTATCCATATCCGGTTATGTATAAAAATGTCTACAAATATGACGATATGAAACGGGCCGAGCACATGGCGGTCCGGACCACCGTGGGCTGGTATCTGTGGACCCATCAGCTTGTGGAGGTCACCGGCCCGGACTGCGTGACCTTCCTGGAGTACATCTTCCCGAAAAATATCGGCAATCTCGCTGTCGGGAGAGAGCGCTACACAACCATGCTGGACGAAGCGGGCGAGATCATTGACGACGTGGTGGTCTTTCGCATGGAGGAAAAGAAATTCTGGATCTCCACCTTATTCCGCAAGGACATGTTCCGCTGGTTCGAGGCCCACAAAGGCTCCTTCGACGTGAGCTGGACGGACATCACGCCCCAGTGGGAAATGTATGCCGTACAGGGGTCAAAATCCCTGGACATGGTAAATACGATTACTAAAACTCCTGTTAATGACATGAAATTTTTTGGGATCCGGGCAAATGAGATCGACGGCGTTCCCGTTTACGTCAACCGGGCGGGCTATACCGGCGAAAAGCTGGGCTTTGAGATCTACTTCCCCAAGGCGGAGGCACCCGCCATGGAAGAAAAGCTCCGGGCACTGGCAAAGACCTTTGAGGGAAGAGAAGTCACAGAATTCCAGGTCATGGCCTGGACGCTTCCCTGCGAGGCCGGATTTTTCTACATGCGTGACCTGCGCCACACCAATCCCTTTGAGGTAGGCCTGGAGGGCGGCATCAACTGGGAGAAGGACTTTATCGGCAAAGAAGCCCTCTTAAAGGTCCGGAAAGAGGGCCCCGCCCGTGAGGTGGTAGGCTTCACGGTCGCAGACGTGGACATTCACATCAAGGGGCGCAATATGGGAAACGAGGGGGAATTTGTTTACAAAGATGGCGAGTACGTGGGCCGTTGTATGAAAATCTGCTACAGCTTTGTGAAAGACACCAACAACGGCACCATCATCTGCAGGAAGGATTCCTTAAAGCCCGGCGACAAAGTCACCATGCACGGCCATGAAGCCGTCATCTGCGCACCAAAGTTTATCTAAGGAAACACTGATTCGATCATGGTTTCCTCAATATAAAATTTTAGGAGGATACTAATTATGGGATTTGATCCGAAAGCAATTGCCGCATCGATCATGAGAGGATACATCACGGACACGCCCTCCCTTGAGGAAATGCTTTACGTGAAGGGAAAGGTGGCCATCGTCACCGGCGGGACCTCCGGCCTCGGCTTCTGCACGGCCCAGCGCCTTTTGCAGGGCGGAGCAAAAGTCGTGATCTCCGGCTCCACCGAGGAAAAAGGCGAAAATGCCGTCGCACTCTTAAAGGAAGCCGGGTTTTCCGACATTACCTTCTGCAAAGCCGACCTCTGCAGCGAGGCCGACGTGGAAGCTCTGGTAAAATTTGCAGCCGACACCTACGGCTCCGTGGACATTCTCGTCACCTCCGGCGGCGCATGGAGCTTTGCCCACATCTATGACCTGCCGGAAGAAGATTTTATGAAGACGGTCAACATCAATCTGGCCGGCGCCTATCGCTGTGCGAAACATGTGAGTAAATATATGATCGAACACGAGGTAAAGGGCAAGATCGTCCTTGTCTCTTCCAACGTGGCCTACATGCCCCAGCCGGTCTTCGGCGGCTACGCCCACTATGCGGCCTCCAAAGGCGGTGTCATCTCCATGACCTACGAAATCGCCAAGGAATTGAAACGGTACGGCATCATGGTCAACTCCGTGGCTCCCGGCGGCATGAAGACTCCCGGCGGCCTCACCAACGGTCCGGTCCGCTCCCTGTCCCCGGAAAAACAGATGGAGATCGGAAAGGAACTGCGGGTCGCAAAGCTGGACGCCGTTCCCACCGCCGATTCCGTCGCCATGGTGATCTACGGCATGTGTACCCGCATGGCCGACGGCGTCACCGGCGAATGCATCGTCGCAGACAGCGGCATGATGCGCAATATCGTCTCCTACCAGCCGGCCATCGAGGAGTATCCGCCGAAGGAATAAGGATCTGATCATCCTGCAGAAGGCAGAGGAATATCTCAAGCGATTCGAAAAACAGACCATATCCTGAGCAGACTACAGGAGCCGGAAAGACCTGCTTCCCGGCTCCTGTGATCATGCTCATTTATTTACTTTATCTCTTCTCTTATTTATCTTTTTATTTCCCGTAATATGCCTTCAGGTAAATTTCCTTCAGTTCCCGCATCAGGGGATATCTGGGATTGGCCCCGGTGCACTGGTCGTCGAAGGCCTGCTCCACCATCTCGTCCAGGGTCGCCAGGAAGTCCTCCTCCTTGATCCCATAGTCGGCGATAGTCTTCTTGATCCCGATCTTCTCCTTGAGGTCCTCCAATGCCTGGATCAGGTTCTCAAACACCTCCTGATCGTCCTTTCCGGTGATCCCGGCAAACCGGGCCGCCTCCACGTAGCGGTCAAAGGCATGAGGATATTTGTACTGGGGGAAGGTTCCCATCTTCGCAGGAGCCTCCTCCGCATTGTAGCGGATCACGTAGGTCAGCACCAGGGCGTTGGCCACGCCGTGGGGCAGGTGATGGAAGGCACCCAGCTTGTGAGCCAGGGAATGGTTCACACCCAGGAAGGCGTTGGCGAAGGCAAGACCCGCCATGCAGGAGGCGTCCGCCATCTTCTCCCTGGCCTCGGCGTCGTCCGCACCGAACTCGTAAGCCCTCGGCAGGTAAGTGAAAACGTTCTTGATCGCCTTGAGGGCCAGGCCGTCCGTGTAGTCGGAAGCCATCACGGACACGTAAGCCTCCAGCGCATGGGTCATCACGTCGATGCCGGAAGCGCTGGTGAGTCCCTTCGGCATGGTCATCATATTGTCCGCATCCACGATCGCCATGTTGGGAAGCAGCTCATAATCGGCCAGGGGCCATTTCTTCCCGGTGGTCTCGTCGGTGATGATGGCAAAGGGCGTGACCTCGGAGCCGGTTCCGGCGGAGGTGGGGATCGCCACAAAGTATGCCTTCTCGCCCATCTTCGGGAAGGTGTAGACCCTCTTCCGGATATCCATGAAATCCATGGCCATATCCATGAAATCCACCTCCGGATGCTCGTACATCACCCACATGATCTTGGCCGCGTCCATGGCGGAACCGCCGCCCAGGGCAATGATCGTGTCCGGCTCAAAACTGCGCATCATCTCCGCACCGGTCTTGGCGCATTTTAACTTGGGATCCGGCTCCACGTCGTAATAGCAGGTGTAGACGATGCCCATCTCATCCAGCTTATCCGTGATCGGCTTGGTGTAGCCGTTTTTATAAAGGAAGGTATCCGTCACCAGGAACGCCCTCTTCTTGTGCATGATGGTTCCCAGTTCGTCCAGGGCCACCGGCATGCATCCTCTCTTGAAATAAATTTTTTCCGGCGTCCTGAGCCACAGCATATTCTCTCTCCTCTCGGCAACGGTCTTAATATTGATCAGCTCTCTCACTCCCACGTTCTCCGACACGGAGTTTCCGCCCCAGGAACCGCAGCCCAGAGTGAGGGAGGGCGTGAGACGGAAATTGTAGAGATCGCCGATCCCGCCCTGGGAGGAGGGCGTGTTCACCAGGATCCGGCAGGTCTTCATGGCCGCCTGGTGCTTCGCCATCTTGTTTCTTCCGTCCTCCGTGGCCGCATTGACATAGAGCACGGAGGTATGGCCGTAGCCGCCGTCGGCGACCAGGCGCTCCGCCTTTGCCACGGCGTCGTCAAAATTCTTCGCCTTATACATGGCGAGAACGGGGGAAAGTTTTTCGTGGGCAAAAGGCTCGGAAACCTCCACGGAGTCCACCTCACCGATGAGGATCTTGACGTCCGCCGGCACCTGAATCCCGGCCAGCTCCGCAATCACGGGGGCCGGCTGTCCGACGATCTTGGCGTTGACCGTTCCCGCTTCCGTCAGAATGATGCCCCGCAGTTTATTCATTTCTTCCTCGTTCAGGAAGTAGCATTTCCTCTTCTTAAATTCCGCACGGACTTCTTTGTAAACCTTCTCCAGCACGATCACCGACTGCTCCGATGCGCAGATCATTCCGTTGTCAAAGGTCTTGGAGTGAATGACGGAATTCACCGCCATCAGAATGTCCGCCGTATCGTCGATAATGGCGGGCGTGTTCCCGGGGCCAACGCCGAGGGCGGGCTTTCCGGAAGAATATGCCGCCTTCACCATGCCGGGGCCGCCCGTCGCCAGGATGATGTCCGCACCCTTCATGACCTCGTTGGTCAGCTCCAGGGAAGGCACGTCGATCCAGGAGATGATCCCCTCCGGCGCTCCTGCCTTCACCGCCGCATCCAAAACCACCTTCGCCGCCGCAATGGTGCATGCCTTTGCACGGGGATGAGGGGAAATGATGATGGCATTTCTCGTCTTCAAAGCGATCAGAGTCTTGAAGATGGCCGTGGAAGTCGGATTCGTGGTCGGAATGACCGCCGCTACCAATCCGATAGGCTCGGCGATCCGCTTATATCCAAACGCCTTGTCTTCCTCAATCACACCGCAGGTCTTTTCATGTTTAAATTTATTATATATGTACTCTGCCGCATAGTGGTTCTTGATCACCTTGTCTTCCACTACGCCCATGCCGGTCTCCTCCACCGCCATCTTCGCAAGGGGAATCCGCTGATGGTTGGCCGCCATGGCCGCCTCATAAAAAATCTTATCGACCTGTTCCTGGGTAAAGGTAGCAAAAATTTTCTGGGCCTTCCGCATCTCTTCCATTCTTGCCAGAAGTTTATCCACGCTGTCAATGACCCCGCCCTGTACTCTTTCCTTCTTTGCCATTTCTTCTGCTCCATTCTTTCCTATCTTTGCTGTCTCTGTTTTTGCCATGTCTTCCTCCTGAAGTCCGACGATCTGATCTGTTTTGGTTTCGTTGATTCATTTGTTAACATTGACAACTTATTAACAATCCATTGGTATTATAACGCTCCGTTAATATTTTGTCAATCCCTGTTTGTAACTTTTTTCTATGAAAAAAATTCCTGTTATCCTCTGTTTCAAAATATGTTAACCATACAGATTTCCAACCGTATGCATTTTGTTTTCAGATGATAACAGGATCTTATTGATTCGAATTTGTTTTTTATTTTCTCTCTATTCCGATTTCTCACGTTTAAGAGCTATTTTTACTGCCTTTTCTTCCTCACGTCCAAGTGGCGCTTCTGTCTCCCCCTCGACGACTTCCTTCACATAGACGTAACAGGTATCCCGGCTGTGTACTGCATTCAAAATATAACCACTGCTCTTTTGGTTCATCAACGCTAGTGCAAAACTGGATTTTCCTCCCATTCCAGGAAATGCATCATATTTTACAAGGCCAGTCTTATGAAATGATTTTTTCAATACCTTGTTGATCACCTTAAGTGCATCCTTCGTCTTCTGGTCCTCCTGCTGAAGAACATGGATATCGTCAAAAGCCTGTGCAAAAACCTCTTCCAGAGATTCTGCGTCTCGCCCCCTCATAAAGCGGTCATATTTTTTCGCCAGCTTCGAGCTCTTCACAATCTGAACAACTACCAACACCGCCAGAATCAACACGATCACTGCCAAGCCAAGGATGATAAAAATTGGGTCAAATCCCAGTTGATTCAAAATGCTGTTTTCCATAAAATGTTTTTCCTCCTGATGCTTTTTTTACTCTTTCAGATGCTTAAACAAATCCATGAGCCTTTCCAACTCTTCCATAGAATAGTATTCGATTTCTATTTTCCCCCGATTTGTGTCCTTTCTATTTATATTCACCTTCGTCCCCAAAATTTCCCGAATGCTGTTTTCAATGTTTTTATAAATCACATCTGCACCGGAATCAGGTGCGGCAGAAATCTTTGGAGGCTTTGGATTTAGTAACGCCTTCACAAGCTTCTCTGTTTCCCGAACACTGAGTTTGTTCTCAATCACTTTCTCAGCCGCCATGTACTGGGCTTCTTTATCCTCCAAAGCGAGGAGCGTCCTTGCATGTCCTCCCGATATTTCTCCTTCGATCAACATTAGCTGAACCCGCTTATCTAGCTTCAGTAAACGCATGGAATTCGTGATCGCCGCTCTGCTCTTTGAAACTCGGGCCGCAATCTCCTCATGCTTCAAATGAAATTCATCTATCAATCGCTGATAAGCAGATGCCTCTTCAATGGGATTCAAATCCTCCCGCTGAATATTCTCGATCAAGGAAATTTCCATGATTTCTTGATCACTGTAATCTTTGACAATAACCGGGACCTCTTTCAACTTCGCCAGTTTAGCCGCCCGCCACCGTCTCTCTCCTGCAATAATCTCATAATAATCCTCTCTCTTTTGTACCAAAAGAGGTTGGATGATCCCGTATCTCTTAATTGATTCCGCCAGCTCATTTAAAGCTTCCTCGTCAAACTGCTTCCTCGGCTGTTCTCTGTTTGGCTCAATCAGACTCAACTTTAAAAGCACCGGCTGTCTTTTTTCATCTTCTTCCTGATTTTGAACCGCGTTCTCATTTAATCCTTCTGTCTTTGGCTTTTGATCTGATTTTTGAATTCCTCCCAATCCCATCCCCATAGGAATCAGAGAATCCAGGCCCTTTCCCAAACC
>CAJUOF010000330.1 GCA_910587905.1 uncultured Lachnospiraceae bacterium | reverse complement strand
GACGTGTGCTCTTCCGATCTCCGCTGCTTTGGTGTATTGTATTTCGTAATCGAAGTCTTTTCGTTTATTCATTCGCCTCCTCCATTCACACAGTAAAATGTCTTGTGGAAGCGATAGTCAGGTCCTCGTCGGTCATGTTTTCAATTTCGGCAAGTATCTCTTCAGATTCTTCTGCGGATGCATCATGGACATTTACGGTTAAACGATAGTACGGATCTTTTTTCAGTTCATCCAAGTATTCTTTTACAGCGTTTCTTACCAGCTCCGTAACAGACATATTGAAGATACCGGCGACTTCCTTCATATCCAGAATTTCCGCTTCATCCATTTTAAAATTCAATGCTTTCGTAGCCATTTCTGCCACCTCCTTATCATTATTATATATCGTAAAGCACATAAAGACAAGAAAGAATGCCAAGAAAGTCTGTGGGAGGTTCACTTCCTGGAATCCGTCCCTTTACATCCTCCCCCAACTCGTCTACAATGGAATCAGATAGGGGAGGTGGCGGACTTGAGACGGGAGAGGAAACAAAACGGGACGCAGAGTGATTTTTCCACGGGAAGCGTATACAGGCATATCATGGCGCTGGCGGTGCCGATGACTGTCGCCCAGTTGGTGCAGATGCTTTACAACATCGTGGACCGTATTTATATCGGGCATCTGCCTGGGGGCTCTGCCTTGGCTCTGACCGGGCTGGGGCTGACTTTTCCGGCGGTCACGCTGATCATGGCTTTCACCAACCTGTTCGGCATGGGCGGGGCGCCGCTTTTTTCCATTGCCAGGGGACGGCGGGACGGGGAGCGGGCGGAGAGGATCCTGGGAAATACCTTTTCCATGCTCTGCGTCTGCTGTGTAATTCTGACGGCTGTCTGTTATCTTCTCATGAAGCCGCTTTTGTATCTGTTTGGGGCCAGCGACGCAAGCTATCCCTATGCGGCGGAGTATCTGCGGATTTATCTTTTGGCGACGCCGTTTGCCATGCTGGGAACGGGAATGAACGGCTTTATCAATGCCCAGGGCTTTGCGGGGACCGGCATGGCGACGGTCCTGATCGGGGCCGCCATGAACATCCTTCTGGACCCGGTCTTTATTTTCGTGTTTGGCCTGGGCGTATCGGGGGCGGCTCTTGCCACGATCCTTTCCCAGCTCCTGTCGGCGGCCTGGGTGCTCCGGTTTCTTTTTGGGAAAAAGAGCCTGTTCCGCATTCGGAAGAGGTGCATGCGGCCGGAGGGGAAGCTGGTCAGGGAGATCATGGGCCTTGGAATGGCCGGCTTCGTGGTGCAGGCTTCCAACGGGGCGGTACAGATCGCCTGCAATGCCACTCTCCGGGATTTCGGCGGCGACGTCTACGTGGGTGTGATGACGATCTTAAACTCTGTGCGGGACGTGGTGGCCATGCCCATGCAGGGGCTCACAAACGCCTCCCAGCCGGTGTTTGGCTTCAATCTGGGGGCGGGGGCCTATGACCGGATCAGGAAGGGGATCGTCTTCGTGACGGCGGCGGGGGTCTCTTATATGCTTCTTGCCTGGCTGATGCTGTTTTTGTTCCCGGAGCCGATCATGGGGATCTTCAATTCGGATGCGGAGCTTCTCGCCAGGGGCGTGCCCGCCCTCCATCTCTATTTCTTCTGTTTTTTCATGATGGCCTTCCAGTTCGTGGGCCAGTCCACCTTCGTGGGCCTTGGAATGTCGAAGCAGTCGGTATTTTTCTCCCTGCTCCGAAAGATCATCATCGTGGTGCCCCTGACGCTCCTTCTGCCACGGGCGGCGGGGCTTGGAGTCATGGGCGTGTTTCTGGCGGAGCCGATCTCCAATTTCATCGGCGGGACGGCCAGCTTCACCACCATGCTGGTGCTCACCGGAAGATTATTTCGGAAGAATAAAGGGATTGCGGAAGGAAAATAAATATTTTCTTTGCAAATCAGGTGAAATCAGGTAAAATAAAAGGAAAACGGCCGAAGGACAAGTCGGCCATGGAGGACGGAGGAGCGAGCGTATGAGCAAGATTTATGCAGGAGTGGATCTGGGAGGGACGACGGCGAAGCTGGGGCTGTTTAAAAAGGACGGGACCCTGATCACGAAATGGGAGATTCCCACCAGGAAGGAAGAGGGCGGGAAATATGTATGTCCGGATATTGCCGAGTCCATAAAAAAGAAGACGGAGGAGACGGGACTTGCCCTTTCGGACCTTGCCGGGGCCGGGATCGGCGTGCCGGGGCCCATCCGCCCGGACGGGTACGTGGAAGTCATTGTCAATATCGGCATCCGTGACTGGAACCCGGTGAAGGAGCTCTCGGAGCTTCTGGGCGGGATCCCCGTGAAGGGAGAAAACGATGCCAATATCGCAGCTCTCGGCGAAGTGTGGCAGGGCGGGGGCAAGGGCTATGAGGATGTGGTGGCCGTGACCCTGGGGACCGGGATCGGCGGCGGCGTGATCCTGGGCGGACGCATCGTGCCGGGGAGCAAGGGCATGGGCGGAGAGATCGGTCATATGGTTATGGACTGGGATTGGCCGGAGCCGGAGGCCTGTAACTGCGGGAACAGGGGATGCCTGGAGCAGATTGCCTCGGCGACCGGGGTGGCACGGATTGCGAGACGTTTTATGCGGGAATCGGACAGGGCCTCTTCCCTCAGAGACATTTCCGGGGTGACGGCCAAGGACGTGTTTGATGCGGCGAAGGCGGGAGATACGCTGGCGGAGGAGGTAGCCGATTACTGTATGATGTATCTGGGCCGGGCGCTGGCCTATGTTTCCCAGGTGGTGGATCCCCAGGTGTTCCTCATTGGCGGCGGCGTGTCCAAGGCGGGACAATATCTGTTAGATCTTTTACAAAAACATTACGATCCGCTGATCGTGCTGACAAAGGAGAAAGCGAAGCTTAAGCTGGCAACCCTGGGGAATGACGCCGGCATTTATGGCGCCGCAAAGATGATCATCGATGAACGGTAAGAAAAGAAAAAGCTTTCTTGTATATTATAGGCCCTATCTCGGTCTGTTTTTGAGCGATATGTTCTTTGCCTGCCTGGGTGCGGCGGTGACTCTGGTGATTCCGCTGATCATCCGCCATATCACAGGGACGGTTATTTACTATGAGGCGGGCGAGGCGGCGGATACGATCCTCAGACTGGCCCTTCTGATGGCGGGCCTTGTACTTCTGGAATTCGGCTGCAATTATTATATCGGCTATTTTGGTCACATCATGGGGGCAAAGATGGAGCGGGACATGCGCTATGAGCTTTTTGCCCATTACCAAAAGCTGTCCTTCGCCTTCTACGACGAGCAGAAGATCGGACAGCTTATGTCCCGTGTGACGAACGACCTGTTTGACATCAGTGAGCTGTGGCACCACGGGCCGGAGGATCTGATCATCTCCCTGATCCGCATGGCCGGTTCCCTGGTGATCCTCCTGTTCATCAACGTGCCCCTGGCCCTTGCGGCGGCGGCCCTGCTTCCATTTATGCTTTTCTATGCGGTCTTCCTCAATAAGAAGATGAAGCGGGCATTCAGGCGCAACCGGGAGCGGATCGCCGACGTGAACGCCCAGATCGAGGACAGCCTGTCGGGGATCCGGGTGGTAAAGTCCTTCGGGAATGAAGACACTGAGATGAGTAAGTTTGACGAGGGAAACCGGCGGTTTTTGGAGAGCAAGCGCAACAGCTACCGGTATATGGGCGCTTACAATGCGGGGCTGGGAGCCTTCGCCACCTTGATGACCGTGGTGGTGATCTCCGTGGGAGCCCTGCTTCTTTCCAGGGGAAAGTTAAATCCGGCGGATCTGGTGGCTTTTCTCCTGATGGTCGGCAATTTCACCGATCCCATCAAGCGGCTGGTCAGCTTTACGGAGCAGTTCCAGAACGGCATGTCGGGCTATGGCCGGTTCCGGGAGATCCTTGAGATCCGGCCGGATATTGAGGATGCGCCTGACGCGAAGGAGATAAGCGGGGTAAGGGGCGAGATCCGGTTCGAGCAGGTGGATTTCCGCTACGCCTCCTCCAGGGGCGACGTGCTCCACCATCTGGACATGGAAGTGAAGCCGGGCGAATACATCGCCCTGGTGGGCTCCTCCGGCGTGGGGAAGTCCACCCTCTGCAGCCTGATCCCGAGATTTTACGAGGTGAGCGGCGGCAGGATCACCCTGGACGGAACCGACATCCGGAAGATCACCCTAAAAAGTCTTCGGGACAATATCGGCATTGTCCAGCAGGACGTCTATCTCTTTGCGGGGACGGTCTATGAGAACATCTGCTACGGGAGGAAGGATGCCTCCGAGGAGGAGGTGATAGCGGCGGCGAAGGCGGCCGGGGCCCATGAATTTATCCAGGAGCTGCCGGACGGCTATCACACGGACATCGGCCAGCGGGGCGTGAAGCTTTCCGGCGGGCAGAAGCAGCGGCTCTCCCTGGCAAGGGTATTTTTAAAGAACCCACGGGTGCTAGTGTTTGACGAGGCGACCTCATCGCTCGACAATGAGAGCGAGCGCATTGTGCAGGAGGCTCTTGAAAAGTTGGCAAAGGGGCGCACCACCTTTGTCATCGCCCACAGGCTCTCCACCATCCGCAATGCGGAGAAGATTCTGGTCATGACCGATGACGGCATTGCTGAGCAGGGGACCCACAGAGAGCTTTTGGAACAGGGAGGGATCTATGCCAGACTGTATGCCCTGGCGAATGCAGAGTGACGGCAAGAGGTGTGTTTTCTGGGCAAGGGTATGATGCTGCCATACCCTTACCCACGGAATTTTACGGCCCGCTCTCTTACTTTCCGCTCTTTGATATCCCGCTCCAGCATAGCCAGGTCTTCGCCGAAAAAGCGTTTTACCATATCGACAGTGGTATTTTGACGTACAGCCAGGGCGGAGGCTTCTTTTTCCAGTTCTTCGTGAGTCACGGCGGGCTGCCAGTCTGCCAGCAGTTTTTTCGTTACCAGTTCGGATTTGGCTTCATAATATGCCAGCTTTCGGTATTCGTTTTCCCGGGCCGCTAATTCTGCCCGTGCGTTTATGTGGGGCGTGTGATTGGTCAGGGTATCATACTGGAGGCGGTGGCGCATTTCCAATGTGATATAACGAAATTCATTTTCAACGGTTTCTTCAGGCACATGGATGTCATAGGATTCTACAAAATGCCGCCATGCGTTTTCCATGTCTGCCCTTTCTGCCATTTCATCAGTTTCTTTTGCTGCTGCAGTTTCCGGTGTTTTTTTGATTTCTGCCATTGCCGCACCTCCTGTAAATTCAAGATGTTTGCTTTTATCACGAATGTGCCGCATCAGTTTCTTTTTTCGGGACGGAGATCCCGCCTTCCGCAGTCAATACGGTTCCCGCAACGGAGCATGCCGTGTGCAGGGCCATGGAAACTACCGGAAACGGGTCGATGATCCCGGCGGATATCATGTTGACATAATGGCCGGAAAAAAGATCATAACCGATTCCGGGCGCAAGCTCTTCCAGACGGGCGAACAGCGCAGCACTGTCTAAGCCGGCATTTTCGAGGATCTGCCTGGCAGGGGCTTTGACGGCATCCCGTATAATCCGGATGCCCAGCTTTTCATCGCCCTGGAAATTTTTTGCCAGGCAGTCCAGGCAGGGAGCCAGATTGAAAAGGGCGATGCCGCCTCCGGGGACAATTCCCTTTTCAAAGGCAGCCCTTGCCGCTCCCACGGCGTCCTCAGCCCGCATTTTCCGCTCCCATAATTCCGGTTCGGTCCGGCCGCCGACCTCAATATGGGCAATGCCGGAAACAAAGTGTGCCAGCCGTTCCTGATACCGGTTTTTGTTAAAGTCATAATCCGTATGTTCTGCCAGATACCGGAGCTTTTCGATCTGCCTGTCGATTTCCTCCTGTTTTCCGCCGCCGCCAGTGATAATGGTCTGATGTCCAGTGGTTTTCACATAAAGAGCGGTGCCCAGCATGTCTTCCGTGATCTGACGGACATCGTATCCCAGTTCTTTTGTGACGAAGGCGCCGCCAACCTGAATTGCCAGATCTTCCATCCGCCATTTACGGCCTTCTCCGTACAAAGGAGCAGTCACGCAGGCGACATCCATATCCCCCTCCAGTTTGTTCTTTAAAATCAGCCCCAAAGCGTTCCCTTCAATTCCCTCACAGATGATCAGACAGGAACGTCCGGCTTCCGCTGCCAAAATCAAGGCGGGCAGCAGATCCTGGGGATCTGTAAATTTTTCATCACAGATTAAGATATACGGATTGCGAAGCTCTGCCAGGGTCTTTGTTTTGTCGGTTGCCATCAGCGGGGAAATCAATCCCCTGTCCAGGACAATTCCCTGTTCGATGGTCAGGGAGGTCTCCGCCCTTCCAGATTCGCCGACAGTGATCACGCCCTCCAGGCCAATCGTATGAAGAGCCTCGCCGACCATGGCCCCCAGTTTTTCGTCTTGGCAGGAGACGGTGGCGATATGAGTAATTTCCTCTTGGGTCGTAATTGGCATGGCAGAAGCAGCGAGAGCTTTTTGTGCGGTCTCCGCCGCTGCCTGGATCCCCTGACGGATCCCAGTCGG
Organism: uncultured Lachnospiraceae bacterium; assembly: GCA_910587905.1. Classification (GTDB taxonomy): domain Bacteria; phylum Bacillota; class Clostridia; order Lachnospirales; family Lachnospiraceae; genus Lientehia. Next base: position 1,667 of record CAJUOF010000330.1, on the reverse strand, counting down.
ACTGGCTCCTGCTGTGATGTTGCGAAAGGCATCCCGCAGGATACTTTCCGCCAGGACAATGGTTGTGGAGGTGCCGTCGCCGACGACCTCATTGGTTTTCACGGCGGCGTCCCGCAGAAAGGAGGCTCCCATATTTTCGTAAGGATCCGCCAGAACGATACTTTTGGCAATGGTCACTCCGTCGTTGGTTACCAGCACGTGGCTTCCGGCCTGGGGGATGTCCGAATAATCTGCACCATATAAATTTGCCTTCTGATGCAGGACTGCATTGCGGCCCAATGGTCCAAGCGTCATTTTGACTGCGCCTGCAAGCTTTTCGATCCCTGCCATCATCCGTTTTTGAATTTTCTGACCAGGTGCCATATCCATAATCAAAACTCCGCTTCATGAAATATTTGTTCCGCCGGCCGCCTTGCCCATGAGAAGAAGATTGCCCATGGGAAAGCGGGACGCCGGCGGCTTTGGTGCGTTCGGTTTATCCGTGAAGCCCGCCCTCCATGGTATAGCTCCAGGGCTTTTCCTGAAAGGAAAACTGACTTCCGCCGTCCACGTCGATGACTTGTCCATACATGTAATTAGAAATATCCGTGCACATGGCGACGATCATCAGCGCTACCTCGTCCGGATTGGATGCGACGGGAGTGCCCTTTCCGTTTTTCATCAGGTCTTTGTCATATTCGGCGCCGTATAGTTCGGAGGTTCGCACGCCGTTCATCATGGCACCGGGAGTTACCATGCCGCCGGGAGCTATACAGTTGACATTGATCCCGTACTGTTTTAACTCTCTCGCCATTCCCATGGCTGCGCCGACCACGCCGGCTTTGGCGGCGTTGTAGGGAGTCATCATTGCCATTTTCGCTACGTCATCTGCCCGGTACGCCACGGAAGAAATGGCGACGATCTTTCCTCTTTTACCGCCGCGGATCATGCTGCGGGCGGCCGCCTGGCACAGGAAATACTGGCCCTTCAGATCGGTATCCAGAATCTTGTCCCAGGTTTCTTCTTCCACATCGACAAAGGCCCTGGCTTCCCAGACGGCCGCGATGGGAACGACAATATCCACATTGCCATACTTTTCTTCGGCAAATGCCACCAGCGCCTGAACATCTTCCAGCCTGCTGACGTCAGTCTGCTTAAATGCGACCTGATAACCGCGTCCTGTCATTTCCTGTTCTACCATGGTGCCTACCTGGGCGTTTCTGGCACCGCATACGACGCTGGCACCGCATTCCGCCAGGCGGTAAATGACCGTCAAGGCGAGGCCGAGGGTTCCTGTGACGATGGCCACTTTTCCGGAAAGGTCAAAAATATTTCTGATCGGTTTCAGATCCTCCAGGGTGTCTGCCGACATATAAAATAACGTTTCTTTGTCCATGATTTTCCTTCTCCATTCTGCAGATATAGTCAGGAAAAGACGCAGAGGCCCTGCGCCTTTCCCTTCTGTTCCTCCCGGCTATACGTCAAGGGCATCCAGCTTTTCACACAGGGCCTTCTGTGCTTCGGCGGAGACACCGGCCTGTGGGAATTTTAACAGCATGCTGAACCGCATACCCATGCAGGGGCCGAGGTCCTCGGCATTGTCCATAAAGCCCGGCACGAATTCATTGATGATCGCAACAGCCCTTTCGTCTGCGATCACCTCTCTTAATTTACTGTTGGAATTAATT
>CAJUOF010000329.1 GCA_910587905.1 uncultured Lachnospiraceae bacterium | reverse complement strand
GCATACGAGATTCGGTTACGTGACTGGAGTTCAGACGTGTGCTCTTCCGATCTGAGCAAGAAACTTTTTAGATATATTGGTTTTGAAGATTTTATTAATCTCACCATAAACAATAAAGATAGATTTGTACGTCCATCTTCTTGGGATGACAAATATGAAGGGTATTTGTTTTCACATATGGAAACCCCTGAAGATGTTCGGCAAATAGTGAGTGAAATGTATCATAAGTTGTGTCCAAGGAATTACTATGCAATTCCGGACAATTATTTCCGAATGTGGCACAGCAAATGGTTTACATATGCTCAATGCTGGTCAAAACATCCAGAAACAGATGCTATGTGGAGATGTTATTCATATGGAAACAGAGCAATCAGAATAAGGACAAAAGACGATAAATTGTTGTCTCATACTAAAAAAGTTTTTCCGGAGGAAGAACAATTTAGTGTCTACCTCGAAAAAGTTAATTATGATTTAAATAAGAAGTCTATTTTGGAGCAGCAAATTAGTCAGATGAAGGATAGTTTGTTAGCACATGAAACTTATTTCCACAAAAGACCTGCGTTTAGACATGAAGGAGAATACCGCTTGTTAATTGCGGATAACAGTTTATATAGTGCAGAAGGGTTATCCAGCTTTGGCGTGAAATTTAAAATTGAGGAGCAGGTAAAAGGTAAAACCGATGAGGAAATCATTGATTATTTAACTGAGAAAATTTGTGCCCAAAGAGCAGATTGGGATAGGATTGGTGATAATAATGTTAGGATAGAGGATGCAGGAGATATATCTGAATTTTTAGAAGGTGTCATGGTGCATCCAGTAGCTCCCAAATGGTATGTGGATATTATTGAAGAAATATGTCAATCAAAAAAAATTAAATTTGATGGGCAATCGGAAATTTATAAATTAAAATAATGTAATTAAGTTGGGAAAACAATCGTAGTAAGTTTGCTCAATTTATACTACGTTTTTACTACGTTTCACGGCTTCAACTTGCCACATTTTGCCCCGTTTTGCTTATTCTGTGATTTTTTTAACAATATTCTTTGAAAAAATAAACTGCGCAAAACGTGCCAAAACACGGCAAATCAACGCATTTTAGGAGGGATTTTTATTATGATTAAGATATTATTCGTCTGCCACGGCAACATCTGCCGTTCCCCAATGGCCCAGTACGTGTTACAGGACATGGTAGGTAAACAGGGCCTCTCGGACCTGTTCGAGATCGACTCGGCGGCGACCAGCTACGAGGAGATCGGGAACGGGATCCATCACGGGACCAGAAGCAAGCTGCGTTCCCTGGGGATTCCCGTGGGAAACCACAGGGCCAGGAGGATGGAGAGGGGCGACTATGAGAGATACGACTATCTGATCGGGATGGAGAAATACAATATCTCCAACATGTACAGGATCCTGGGCATGAGGCCGGAGGAAGACGAGGAGCACAAGGTTTGGCGGCTGTTGGATTTCGGCCGGAGGCCCAGGGACATTGCGGATCCGTGGTACACAGGGAATTTTGACGTGACCTACGAGGATATTGTGGAAGGGTGTGAGGCCCTTCTTGCATACATTTTTGAGGGGAATGAAGGATCGCAGAAACATTTAGAAGAGCAGAAAAAATCTTAAGAAAAAGTACATAATGTAAGAAGGCAGAAGAGCCAGAGAAGGGAGATTTCATGCATGGTTTGACAGGAACGGTGCATGGAATCTTTGTTTTTGGGGGAAAGATTATTAAGAAAGGGGGGAGCACGGCAAGGAAATTTTAAAACTTTGGACACATAATGGACATAACCTTTTTCGTATACTGGCAGAGGACGAGGGGGAAGATGGGAGAACAGACGGAGCGGAAAAGGGGAGCGGGACGGATAAAGAAACAGGGGGAGAAGAAAGGGGCAGCGGGCGGGGACGAATCGGGAAGTGGGCGGGGATGAAGGAGCCGAAACAAAAAGCGGAGGATGAAATGACAGGAAAGGAATGGACAGCTTATGGCAGGATGGATTCGAGGCTTTAATTTTGCGGTGCTGGTGATTCTTAGTCTCTCTTATTTTTACCAGGTCGTCTATGTGTTTATCCGGTGGTTTTTCCGGACACAGGAATTCGGGGCGGCGAGGCCCCGGCGTTATGCGGTGGTGATTTCTGCGAGGAATGAGAGCGCGGTGATCGGGGAGCTTTTGGAGAGTATCCGAAAGCAGGACTATCCACCGGAACTTTTGGATATTTATGTGGTAGCGGACAACTGTACGGACAATACGGCGCAGGTGGCGAGGAACCACAGGGCTGTCGTGTTCGAGCGTTTTGACCGGGTGCAGGTGGGTAAGGGCTACGCCCTCAATTATCTGTTCTCTCAGATTGAGACCATGATTGGGATTGAGGCCTATGATGGCTATCTGGTGCTGGATGCGGACAACGTGCTGGACGAGAATTATGTGAAAGAGATGAACAAGGTATTTGCCAGGGGCTATCCGGTAGTGACCAGCTACCGGAACTCCAAGAACTACGGGTCCAACTGGATTTCTGCCGGCTACGCTCTCTGGTTTCTCCGGGAATCGAAATATTTGAATGGAGCGAGAATGCAGTGCGGCACAAGCTGTGCCATTTCCGGAACGGGCTTTCTGATGTCCTCCAAAATTGTGCGGGCCAATAATGGCTGGAAGCACCATCTCCTCACCGAGGACATTGAGTTTTCCGTGGACAATGCCATCCAGGGGGAGGTGATCGGCTACTGCGAGAAAGCGGTGCTTTACGACGAGCAGCCGGTGAATTTCCGGGAGTCCTGGTATCAGAGACTCCGCTGGACCAAGGGCTTTTACCAGGTGTTTGGAAAATACGGCGGAGAGTTGGTTCGGAGTGTTGTGAAAGAGCGTCGTTTTTCCAGCTATGATATATTGATGACGGTGGCTCCGGCTACCCTTCTGACATTGCTGACGCTTCTGGGCAACGGAAGCATCGCTTTGGCGGGAGTGCTTGCCGGGAGGCCGGAATGGACGGGAATGACTCTGGCGGCCATGGGGGGAAATCTGCTTGGCATCTATCTGTCCCTGTTTTTTTTCGGTCTGGTCACAACCGTGAGCGAATGGAGACAGATCCATTGCCGGATGGGGAAAAAGGTGCTTTATCTGTTTACTTTTCCGGTCTTTATCTTCACTTATATTCCTATTGCGGTGGCGGCCCTGTTTCAGAGAGTCACCTGGGTTCCCATCCATCACAATATCGTGAAAAGTGTGAGCCAGATCCGGGGATAACGGTATCCTGAGCCAGAGCATTTGTTTCTCATAAGATTACGGATTATATATTGACATATGCCAATAATCGGAGTAAACTGTCAATAGGCAAATAAAGTCGAACAAAACGAAAGGATTCCCATGCCGAGACCAAGCAAATGCAAATGTGTCAGCCGGATGCCCAGGTTCCGAAGGTTTCAGTCTGCCGGGGCGGAAGAATTGCCCATGAGAGGGAGCAGGATCATATTGAATGTGGAAGAGTACGAGGTCCTGCGGCTTCTGGATTATGAAGGGCTCACCCAGGAAGAGTGTGCGGCGCGGATGGACGTGGGCAGGGCCACGGTGCAGGCCCTCTATGCGGAGGCCAGGAAAAAGATGGCCCGTTTTTTGGTGGAAGGCGCCTGCCTTCAGATTGAAGGGGGCAGTTACCGCCTGACGGGAATGGGAGAGGAACAGGTGAAAGGAGAACGGTTTATGAAGATTGCGGTTACCTATGAAAACGGACAGATTTTTGGACATTTCGGACACACGGAGCAGTTTAAGATCTATGAGGCGGAGGACGGAAAGATCCTGTCTTCTCAGGTGGTAGACACCAACGGGACGGGGCATGGTGCCCTGGCCGGATTTTTAAAGGAGCAGGGCGTGGAGACCCTGATCTGCGGCAACATCGGAGGCGGTGCTAGGAATGCTCTGGCTGAGGCGGGGATCCGCCTGTTCCCCGGAGCTGCTGGAGATGCCGATGCCCAGGTGGAATCCTTCCTGGCGGGCTCCCTGTCCTACGATCCGGACGCCATGTGCAGTCACCATGGGGAAGGCCATGTCTGTGGTGGCCATGACCACGGAGAAGGCCACGGCGGGTGCGGCGGCCATGGGCACCACGGAGAAGGTCATCACGGCGGATGTGGCGGCCACGGCTGTCACTGAGACGGAATCGAGTAGGGAACACAAAAGTAGGGGGCTGTTGAGAATATACAGCCCCCTGACTTGCGTTTGTCAACCTGTTATTTTAAAAGCGCCTGCATGGAGTCCGCAATGGACGTCAGCATCAGGTAACAGCTAGTGGCGCCCGCATCCAGCACGCCCCGGCTTCTCTCGCCCAGGCGACTTGCACGACCGATCTTGGCGACCATGTTTTCCGTGGCCTGCCAGCCTTCCTTTGCGGCGGCCTTCAAATCATCCAGGGCGGCGGCAAAATCTTTGCCATCCTCAAGTGCCTTGCAGAAAGCGTCTCTTGCAGGGACCATGGAGTCTAAGAGGCACTTGTCGCCGGGCTTTGCTCCGCCGATGTCCATGACGCCGTCCACGGCATTGCAGATCATGTCTTTGAAAATATGCTCGTCAATGTCCTCGGCGTCCTCGCTGGCCATGGCCATTTCGTCAAAGAACACGCCGTAGAGAGGCCCCATGGAGCCGCCGATGTCCTCCATGAGGGTGGAGCTGAGAACACTTAAGCCCTCAGACATATTGTATTCTTTTCCGGCCAGCTTCTCGCTGGTCATGGTAAAGCCCTTGTTCATATTGATGCCGTGATCGCCGTCACCGATCTTTCCGTCGACCTCGCTCAGAAAATCCTTGTTGGTCTGGATGGTTTTGATCAGGCCCTCGACGACGGACGCGGCCGCACTGTTCTTAAATGACATAGCTGTTTCTCCTTTTCGTTTCCTTTTCCATAAAACGGTTTTCACCATAAAGTGATTTTCGCCTTAAAGCTGTTTCAGTCCTACGGAATCGGCGGGCATGTCGATGCACTCTTTCAGCTCGTCGTCCAGCAGATCGGAAGAGCACACGTCTGAACTCCAGTCACGTAACCGAATCTCGTATGCCGTC
>CAJUOF010000328.1 GCA_910587905.1 uncultured Lachnospiraceae bacterium | reverse complement strand
GGAAAAATCACGAAAAAAGCAGTCTTTTTACGGATAGGAAAAACAGAAATTTCCGGTAGAATGACAGAAAAAAGAACGAAGGAGGCAGGTTAGATTATGGCGTTTGATCCAATGGCAAGCATGAGAACGATGCTGGAAGGCTATATGAAAGAGGCACGTCCTCTGGAGGATATGCTGTTTGTGAGAGAAAAGGTGGCGGTGGTGACGGGAGGAACCTCCGGCCTGGGCTTTGACATTGCCCTGAGGCTTTTGCAGGGAGGTGCAAAGGTGGTGATCGCCTCCGGCTCACAGGATAAGGGAGATACGGCGATTGCTCTTTTTGAAAAGAACGGATATGGAGGCAGAGTCGTCTATAAGAAGACCAACGTGGCAGAGGAAGCGGACGTGGAAGAACTGGTGCGGTTTGCGGACGAGACCTTTGGTTCTTTGGACATTTTCGTAAATTCTGTGGGAATCTGGAATTATGCCCATATCTATGATATGCAAAGTTCTGATTTTGAGAAGGTGCTGCGGGTCAATACAGTGGGGCTGTTCTTATGTATCAAGCATATTTCCAGATATATGATCGAGCATAAGATCAAAGGAAAGATCACAGCTATTTCGTCCAACTGCCCCTGGTATCCTTATCCGGTATTCGGCGGTTATTCCCATTATGCGGCGTCCAAAGGAGCGGTGAATGCGCTGATTGTGGAATCGGCCAAGGAGTTGAAGCGGTTTGACATCTCCGTCAACTGCGTGGCTCCCGGCGGCATGGCGACACCAGGCTCCACCGGGACTCTGGCCGGAAGCGGGCTGACGGAGGAGCAGGAGGATCAGATTTATGAGGAGATCGCAGTGACTGCATATACCGGAACCCAGGGTGTGGACGGTGTAGCCATGTCTGCCTACATCCTGAGCACGGCAGTGGCAGACGAGATCACAGGAGAATGTTTGATTGCCGACAACGGCATGTCCCATAATATTTTCCGTTTCCAGCCGGAGACGGAAAAGTATCCGAACGACGAAGAATAAGAAGTGGAGGAAGCTATGAGCAGAAAAATAGACGAGAGACTGCCGCAGGACAGCGGTATGGGGGCAGGACTGAAAGAGTATACGGCGATCAAATCTCCGTGGGAGCGCATGTATTGTTTCCGGGATGCCATGCATTATTCCAACCGGTTTGAGGCGGTGCTGGGAGCTGCGGCCCTTCAGGCGTTCCGGATTCTGGTGCCGGATTATAAGGAGCGCTGCAAAATCATCTGCGAAAGTGCCTATGAGAGGATCAGCGCCGCCAACCGCCTCTGTGCGGAGGCTGTTGCAGATACTCAAAATGTACACCCTTTTATGTGCGGACAATTTACAGGAGCCCTGTCCGGGGATCAAGGCGACGACGCCCTTCTGATGTGCGGCCGTGTTCAGGATTTCGGAACCTATCGCTGTGAGAAGGAACTGGACGAGTGTCCCTGGGACATCTGCGGCTCGGAGCTTTGCCGTGCCACGACCATGTCCTTACAGGCAGTGTCGGAGGCGTACAGTGAGATCCACAGGAAAGGCCCTTCCATGGAATACTGCATGGTGGAGGCGAAAGGGTGCGGCGACCGGCACTGCCGTATTGTGGCGGAGTCCAGAGAAAAGTATCCCATGCCGGAGCATGAGATCTGGGAAAGCTTCGGCCCGGTGGCCACGGCGGATCAGATCAAATATACGCCGGAGGAGGACTGCGTGGCGGAATCCATGGTATTCCGTGAGGAGTGCAATTATATCTGGTCGAACGGAACCAATGCGGAGGGCGCCTCGGCGACAGCCAATTATGTGATTTTTTCTTCTGGTGCGGCCATGTACATACTGCCTGCCATTGACGAGGTTGTAAACAGGGGGCTTGCCACAAAGGAGTTTGCGGATCATGTATTAAAATGTGTTCTGGAAGCCTCCGGGAAGGCCATGTTCGGCGAGCATTACGCCATAAAGGCAGCCCGTGACTGGATGGGGGTTCCGGACAGTATTGGCTCTGACGGAAGAATTGCGGGCGGCCTGATTGAAATGCTGCTCCAGTCCATGATCTGTAAATATGAGGTGGAAGCCTTCAATAAAGAAGAGGTTGTCTACGTGATCGACCGGGGCGGGCTTGCCGTCAACGGCTGCCAGAGGATGGTGCAGTGCCATGTGGACTTCTGGTACGGCATGGTGAAAACTCTGGTGAATCCCCAGTGGTCTCTGTGGGAGGAGAATTCCCCGGAAGGAAAGCTGCGGATCAAAATTGCGAAGAAGATTGATAAATTTTGCTGATGGACGATACAGCAAAAGAAAGGAAAGCATCTATGTATAAAAATATCTATAAAGATGATGAAATGAAACAGGCGGAGCATATGACGGTCCGGACGAGTGTCGGCTGGTATCTGTGGACCCATCAGCTTGTGAAGGTGACTGGAGAGGACGTGACGGATTTTCTGGATTATATGCTGACTGGAAACATCAAAACGCTGGCCGTCGGAAGAGATCGTTATACGACCATGTTAAATGAAGCGGGAGAGATCATAGACGATGTGGTCGTATTCCGCATGGCGGAGAAGGAATACTGGCTCTCCACGCTTTTTGCGACGAAAATGGACGATTGGTTTTTTGACCATCAGGGGAATTATGACGTGGACTGGGAGGACATCACGGAAGAATGGCATATGTTCAGCGTCCAGGGTCCAAAAGCAAAAGAGGTTTTAAATGAGATTGTATCTGGCGGTGTGGAGGATTTAAAATTCTTTGCCCATGGAAATTATGAGGTCAGGGGAATTCCTGTCATGGTGAATCGGGGCGGGTACACGGGAGAAAAATGGGGTTATGAGATCTATGTGGCTCCCGACCAGGCAGATGACCTTGAGGCCGTGTTGAAGGATGCCTGTGAGCGTGCGGAAGGCCGGCAGGTGACGGAGTTTCAGGTGATGGCCTGGACCCTTCCCACGGAGGCCGGATTCTATTACATGAAGGATCTTGCCCACAACAATCCTTTTGAGGTGGGGCTTTCTGACAGCATTTGCTGGGAAAAGGAATTTATCGGCAAGAAGGCCCTCTTGAAGGTGAAGGAGGAAGGCGCAAAACGGGAAATGCTGGGCTTTATCTGTCTGGAGGACGACTATTTGATCAAGTCCCGCCATCTGGGCGGCGCCGGGGAAGCCATTTATATGGACGGGTATGAGGAGGAGGTCGCCCGTGTTGTAAAGCTGGTGTATTCCTATGTAAAGAATGTGAATAACGGATACCTGCTGGCGAGAAAAGGAGTATTTAAGACCGGGGACCACTTTCGGGCTCATGGACATGAATGTGTGATCACAGAGAAAAAGTGGATGTAGAACAGTCCTCTTTGTAATCGCATATGGGAAAAGCTGCCGCCGGCAGCTTTTCCTGTTATACAGTTGCCTCCACCAAGGTTTTATTTTTTAGAGTGATCTCTGTCACTCCGATCTTCTTGTTTTGGTTGAAATTAAAGGTGAGCAGGTAACCTGTCTGCAATTGGTAATGATCGAGATACTGGGCGAGCTGCCTTTCTCCCAGAACGTGTCTGGCGGGACCATGCCAGATCTTCGTTTCGATGACAAACTGTTCTCCACGGTAGTCGACGACCAGGTCCGTGCGCTCCCGGTTTCTGGTTTCGGTCTCCACATAACAATTTCCCTGACCGTTAATGATCGGTTTTAGGAACAGCATAAAATAGCGGCGTCCGTCGTCCTCATAGAATTTTTGACCACGGTCCCCATACAGAGAATCGAAATGGACGACAAAACGCTCCAGTATTTTCTTCATATTCAGGCATCCGTTTTCGACAAATAGGTTTTTATCCTTCTGGGCAGCGTCATAGAGCTCCTCCTGCTGCATGTCCGGGGCTGTCAGGAAGAGATTGTACAGCAGGGTTTCAAAAATCCGATTTGCGATCAGCACCAGATGATTTTCGATCTTTATAAATCCAAACATCACTGCCATTTCCATAGAAGGAACTCCAACTACGTAAGAAATCTCTTTTCCCTGAAATAACAGACCGTAGAGCAGGCGTTCCAGCTTCGGATAGTCGGCCAGCTTGTTGATCAGGGAATCAAAGAGCGTGTTTGGCTCGGCCAGTAAAATGCGGATGGCAGTTAAAAATCCTTCTTTTGTCCATGCGCTGCGTCCGTCCGGATATTCATTTCCCCCTGCAAGACGTTCATCGATCAGTTTGCATATCCGTGAAACAAGGTACGGGTAACCGGAGGTATAATCATAGAGCAGGCCGGCTATTTTGGGGATATCCATGCCCGTATGATGGTCGCCTTCATATTCTTTTAGCATTCCGGCGATCTCTTCTGATGAAAAACTCATGTCCACCAAAAAGTCCGCCGCAATATCAAATGGTGTGACCACCATTTGATCCCATGGACAGTCGCCAAATGAAAGCAAGTTTTCGCTTGGCTCGTTGTCTTCATGGGTATTCCAAGGACTATTCCTTTTATGCTCATCCTCCGGCCGAAGCCGGAGCCTCATGTTTTTAACATCATATACGCCTGCCAGGATCACGGACTGAAAAGAGAGAATCATATCTCTGTTTATATAAGAACCACGCAGTTGTGCCAGGAAATCAAGGAATACCTGATTATTGGAGGCGCTGTCCACCTCGTCGATCATGAGTACAACGGGCTTTTCGGAAGCTTTGCACCAATTAATGAAACACTCTGTTAAGGAGGCGAGCCGGGTATTTGCCGCACTGCCGTTCTCCAGCCGTTTCAGTGTTTCCTTGGTTTTAGGTGGAATCCGATCCTCCGGCCGGAATGCCTTTCGTGTTTCTCGGGCAAAGGCGTTGACAAATGCATGCTCGGTCTCAAAATCGGAGAAGCTTAACATCTGGAAGTCAAGCCATATGACCACGTAATCATTTTGCAGGAATCGGCTTAGGGCCTTCATCGTAGTGGTTTTCCCGTATTGGCGGGCACGGTTGATCGTGAAATAATCGCCCCGGTCAACCATCTCTTTGATCTTTTTCAGTTTTGGCCGAAGGTCAACCATATAATGCAAATGGGCTTTGCAATCTGCATTCACATTAAAATATTTTTCCATGGAGTCCTCCTTTCGCAGGATGAAAACCTGATATCATGATACCATATCAGAACTTTTCAAGGCAACCATTATTCTTGTGAAACCATGCCTTTTTTGACTTGACAGATGGGAAAAACCTCATTATAATCCCTACAAACCGTGTCGGGCAGTCGGCATGCCGGACACAGGAAATGAGGGACGAAAATGTACAGGTGGCTTGCGATGACGTCCCTCCTGGCGGCCACTTTTCTCCTGGCGGCCGGGAACGGGCGGGGGCAAAAAGGGCAGATATGGAAAATGGCGGCGGCATTTTTGACAGGCCAGGCGGTGTATGGGGGCCTCCTGCTTGCAGGATGTGAGGGATGGAGTTTTCTGGCGGTCCTTACGGGCCAGGCGGCGGCTTTTTTCTTAGGCGGATGCGGTGAGGGGAAAGAGAAACTTCTCCCGGAGCTTTGCCTGTACCTTTCGGCAGATGCACTGGTCCTCCCCTGTCTGCTCTGCGAAGAACTGATATGGGAGTATGTGGCTTACTTTTTTCTGCTGCTCTTTTGTGGGGCGCTCTTGGGCGCTGCGGGAGGAAGGGTGGAAAATTCGGCGGGGGCAAAGGCTTATTTATATGGAAGTGTAAGGAAAGTCTTGGAGTTTTATCCGGAAGAGAAGGCACATTACCGGCTTTTAAGCCTCCTGCCCTGCATCGTCCTGGTCCCGGAGGCGCTGCTTCTGCTTGCCGTCCGGCCGGAGAACACGGCTGACGCCCTTCTGGAGAGCGGCGCCTTCCTGCTTCTGCTCGGTCTCGCCTTATGGCTGCAGAGAGAGCTTGCCGGGAGGCTTTTGGCGGAGGAACTGGGCAGGACCATGGATCGCTGGCAGCGGGAATCCAGGGATTACATGAACACGATCCGTTCCCAGCGCCATGATCTTAATCTGCACCTCCATGCCATATCGGGTCTTGTCGGCAGCGGGGAGTACGAGGCCTGCAGGGCTTATGTGAGCAGGCTCGTCGCCGAGGCGGGCGAGGTCAACGACATCATGCCGGTGAGCGACGCCGTGGTGGGCTCCATGCTTTACAATATGAGGGAGGAGGCCCGGAAGAAGGGATCGGATATCGTGTACAATATCACGTATGACATGAGGGACGTGATCTGCAACGGTTTTGAGTGCAACAAGATCATCGGGAACCTGCTCCAGAATGCCTTGGATGCGCTGAAAACGCCGGAGGATCAGGCGGCGGGTATACGGCTCAGTATTTTTAAACGGCGGGGGAATACGGTGATCGTATCGGAAAACCGGTTCACGGGGGATCAGGAACGGATCGCCAGGATGTTTGAGCCGGGCTATTCCACGAAGAGAGGCCACGAGGGGATCGGACTTTCGATGGTGCTCCGGACGGCGAGGCTCTACGGCGGGCGGGTCTATCCGGAATTTACGGAGGACCGGATCCGGTTCGTGGTCAACATTCCCAACCGGGTCCGCCTGACGGAGGAGGAGGACCAGAAGTAAATGGTTATTTGGGTGTATTTGTATTTTGTCTATCCAGAATGAGATTATATATACGGTCGATATCCGGGTAAAAAAGAGAGATGCCGTGTTTATGGAGGCGGAGATTATAACGAAGATTGTTTAGGATTAATTTTGCAGTTCCTTTGTGGATGGTTAAGGGCTTTCCCTTGCTGGTATGTATGTGGTCAAAGTAATCTGCAGTAATTGGAAATGCGTTTTGGATCAGGAAAGCAGCATTTTGCCCTCCACACTTTCCAAGTACGATTTTTGTGCATTTTTTGTATTTCGATATTTGAAGATCATGGATTTTTTTGTATTTGGAAAATTGGGAGCTGACGGGAATCATCCAATAGATTTGAGAGTTGGTGAAGTCTGAGAGAGCAAGGTAGTGGGGGCGATAGCTGCTTCCTTCTTTGTTTGCCATTAACCGCTCATCTTGTACATCATCGTAAAAACAATCTTTTATATGGTAATAGAATCCGGTTTGTATTTTGCTCATGGACCTCCTTCAAAAATCCCCACCACAAATGGTGGGGAAAGATGTTCGCACCGAATAATTTGTATTCCGCACCATCGGTAAGCGGAAATATTTCACGCACTGAATAATTTGTATTCCGCACCATCAGTAAGCGGTAAGTTTTCCTATTGCCATTATATGCAGTTGAAGGAGAAAAAGCAATAAGATTTTTATAAAATTTTTAAAAACAAAGGGGACAGAATGTCTTTTTCGAGGTATACTGCCTGCAGAGGAGGAGGAAACGGAATGAACATTCGGACGTTGATTTTGGACGACGATCCCAATTCCAGGCTTGCGGCCCGCACGGCCCTGGCGGACTATCCGGAGGTGGAGATCGTCTCGGAGTTTGAAAAAAGCGGGGAACTTTTCGCCTTTCTTGAGGGGCGCACGGCCCACCTTCTGTTTCTGGACATTGAGCTTTACGAGGAGATGGGGTTTGAGGTGGCGGGGCGGCTTAAGGAGGAGTATCCGAAGCTGATGATCGTGTTTCTCACCGGACACTCCTCCTATGCCATCGACGGTTATGGGTTCCAGCCGGTCGGGTTTCTGACAAAGCCCGTCAACAGAGAGCGGCTTTCCCGGACCATAGAGGAGGTGCGCCGCCGCATGGGAGAATGGAGGGAGCAGAGCTCGGCCAGACTGATGTTTCATCTGCAGAAGGGATATCGGATTCTGGACGTGAGGGATATCTGTTATGTGGAACGGCGGAGCCGGAAAAATTATCTCCACACGGAGAGCGAAACGCTCCAGATCATGAATTACACCATGCGGGAATTGGAGGGAATGCTCTCGGAGCACGGGTTTTTCCTCTGCCATCAGTCGGTGATCCTCTCCCTGTACCGGGTGACTCTCATTCGGGACGTGGGGCGGCAGCTCTATGAGGCGGTCCTGCGGGGCTGTGACAGGCCGGTGCCCGTTTCCAGGAACCGCTATGAGGAGCTTTTGCATCGTCTTAAGGAGACAGGGATTCGGGCGGCCCTGCCGGAGAGACAGGAAAAATAGGGGGATAAGAAAGCAGAAGAATAAAAACAGGATATTTTTTTTACTTTTTGGATGATATTTTTAAAAGCTTGTATACGATAGGCTATTTGGAGGTGGAAAAAGAAAAAGGTAAAAAAATAGGAATTTGGATTTATTTACTTTTCCATGGAAGTTTGTTACATTTATCTTGTGATCATAAAACTTTTGTAAGGCGCCTGAAAGAAAACACAAGGAAGGATAAAAAATGAAGAGAGATGTTATTTTAAGAATGGCGGCAGTGTTTCTTGGGGCGTGCCTTATGGTGGGTTGTGGAAAAGAACCTGCGGAGGAAGAAACGCAGGCTGCAGAAAGCGTGGCGGAACAGAGTTCGGATGTGCAGGAAAGCGTATCATCCGGACAGGATGAAGCTGTGGATGGCAGCACACAGGCAGAACTGGCAGAGGATACAGAAACAGATGCGCATCCGGAGGTGGTGTTGGATACATTTGATGATCTGACAGGGGATCAGCTCTATGCGGCGGCGCTTCTCTACCGGGAAAAAGAGGATTTTGCCACAGCGCTTCAATTTATGCATGAAGCTTTTGATCGTGGCTGTGACGATGCGTTGGTGGAAGTAGCGGCATGGTATTTTGTTGACAAAGCGCCCCTTGCAGACGGGCAGGATAACAATGAAGAGGCAATCAAATTGATGAACCTGGCGACAGACCGGGATAACGCCATGGCTGCTTATTATTGGGGAATCATCTACGCCGGAGGGGGGTTCCCTGCTCTTGAAGGCGGCGCAGATCCGAACGTGATAGCGCCCGATATGGATAAAGCGATTGAATATTATGAGGAATCCATTGAGCTGGGCTATAATAAGGCATTCAAATTCCTCGGGAACATGTATGTGAATGGGGAGTACGGTGTGGAGGCTGATGTCGAAAAGGGAGTTTCCTATTATAAAATGGGAGCGGAAAAGGAGGACTTTACCTGTACTCATTTATATGCAGATTGCCTGTATAACGGAACGGGAGTGGAACAGGATGTGGAAGAAGCCATGCGCCTGTACCAGTGGCTTGTGGATGTGCAGGCACATAACAAGAACGATTATGCATGGGGAGCCTACATGCTGGGGAAAATTTACGATGAAGGTGTTTATGTGACGAAGGATGATGAGAAGGCGAAATCCTATTATGAGCTGGCGGCAAGTCTCGGAAACGAGGAAGCGCAGGAAGCACTGAACTAGTTGTTTTACAGACAAGGATGTATTCGATTGATCATTGGGACAAATGGCCCGGTTGTTGGCGTGTTGGCAGCAATCGGGTCTTTCACTATATGGAGGGGGGAACGATTTGGATGAAAAAGGTGTTCATACTGGTGGTCATGATAGGAATAGTTTGCTTCATTGGCTTTGGATTCGTTTTTTTGCCTTCGCCCGATAGAGAATGGAAGGGTGGCCGTATTGCGGTGATCATGCCCTCTGCAAACGATAAATTCTGGAATGGAATGTGGGTGAATATACGTGAGGCGGCGGATAAAAAAGGAATGCTGCTGTCGGAATATCCCTATGATTACGATGAGAGTGAGAGGAATGTCATGAGGGAACTGGAAAAGGTTATTTTATCCAGGCCGGATGGGATTCTGCTCAGTGCGAATCAATATACTTCTGAAACCATTCAGGCACTTTTGGTAAAGGCGAGAGAACAGGACATTAAGATTATTTTGTGTGATTCTGATGCGGAGACGCCCATGAGGGATTGCTTTGTCGGTTCCGATAACGTGGAAAGTGGAAAAAATGTTGCCCGTCTGGCTCTGGAGGAAGCAGGTTCAGGAGAAATATTGGTGTTTATCGGTTCAGATGAAAAGGATTCAAAGGCGGCTCAGGTACGGCTTGACGCATTCAGGGCTGAGATTGAGAGTCGGGGAGACTCGGCAAAAATCAAGGAAATAAGGCTTTCGGATGATGCAGAGGAACACTATGACCAGATTTGTGGAGCGCTTTTAGAGAGGCGTGGAGAAAACAGGACGGTGGTGTGTTTTAAGTCATCCTTTACAACTGTGATTGCACAGGCAATTCAAAGACTGGGGCTGCAGGATACCTGCAAATTTTTTGGATTTTGTGAGTCGGAGGAGGCTTTTACCTATGCTTCTTCGCATGTGATTGATGTTTTGTTTGTTCAGGATATTGTACAGTTGGGATATCAGGCAGTGGAATGTATGGACAAACTGCTACAGGGTGAACCATTGGAAACGGATATGGTCTTGATTGATATGGACGTGTACGGAGGGTAGATGGATGTATCGATTGCTGATTGTGGAAGATGAACCGATCGAGAGAAAACTATTGCAGAAGCTGGTGGAAACAAACTATCCGGAACTGTTTGAAATATCTGTTTGTGGAAACGGAAATGCCGCTTTGGAAAAAGCTCTGACAGAGGGATCGGATATTCTTTTGGTGGATATTAATATTCTGGGGATTTCCGGGCTTGAGCTGATCCGTTGTCTGGCGGAAAAGGGGATTGGTGGGAAGATCATCATTACGACTGCCTATGACATGTTTTCTTATGCACAGCAGGCTATCAAATATGGTGTTTCCAGTTATCTTTTAAAACCGATTCGAGACATGGAGCTTTGGGAAAGTATTGACAGATGTCTGCTTGATTTGTCGGAGACAGAAAGGCGAAGATCAAAAGAAACGCAATTGGCAGAGACCATGGACAGGCTGAGGGAATATGCGGGGAAGTATGTTTTCAAGGATATCAGGGAAGGAGCCATACAGGAGAACACCATGT
>CAJUOF010000327.1 GCA_910587905.1 uncultured Lachnospiraceae bacterium | reverse complement strand
TGATGATTGGCGTTTAGAAGATATTCAGGCATTAGTGAATATCACTGCTATGGAAAATAGAGATTTGAACAATATATATGCGGCAAAATAGTGGAAGCTTCAATTAGAAAGCTTTTGACATTAATTTAACATCATATTTTTTACATTTGACAGTTATTTTACATACTCCCCACGAAATCATGCGGTTGTGTGTGGGGGTTCCTGAAAAAGCCTTCAAAAATTTGTGACAGGGACTTGACATAAGAAGGCTACGGGGCGCTGTGTGTGGAGAACAGCCTGCCGAGGTGAAATATCTCCTGCTTGCTATTGGAAATTCTATTGTGGTATCTGCCATTCCTATACAGAAGAACTGATCCAAAAGTGGTTGCTATCTTTAATTAAAAAGGGTAGGATGCCGGATGAGAATATGTTCTATGTGATTAATATTTTACAGAGTTTGGAAGCAATGTCGATAGACAGAGTAAAAGATAGACAGAGAGCAAAGGCAGCCCTCGAAGATATTTTGAATATGAAAAAGAGATTGCCGGAGAATTTTAATCCGGAAAAAGAACTTCAGGAAGCGAGAACAGAAAATATGACATTTTTTTTAAAAGTGTTGACACTTTACTTATAAGATAGTATTGTGAAGATACAAAATACTATACTAATAGGAAAAAATATATCTATATTATAGAAATATAAAAAGAATCATAAATCAAAAAATAGGCATGCTTATATATAGGGAAGTTGTCCAAGATCCCGGAACGATCAAATGTACAGGAGGGAATTAAAATGCGGAAAAAACGAATTATGGCAACATTGACGGTGGTTATGCTGCTTCTGACCGTCAGTATGACAGCGCTTGCAAAAGAGAATTACGGCAGCGACCACCAGGTATCGGCGAAGCTGGAGACTTATGGCACGGCCGGGACGAGAGCATATACCTGGAGTATCGGCATGGACAGCGACCGGGTATATCTCAGCCTGACAGAAGAATACATGTCCACGGCGGGGAACATGTACACATCAAGTCCGGTTGTAAGGACGGGTTCTGACAGGGTAGAGGCAACGTACACACCGGCGGGGGGACGCTTTGTTTCGGCGTGGAGCCATCACGGAAGGACAAAGAAGTCCTTTACGGTGTATATCTGATCGAATGAAATATCAGGCGGTAAGCGGGGGATGGGAGATTGTCATATCCCCCGCTTACGGCTATTACATACCAGCGACAGTGGTGGAGCGGGGGGAACGAGATTATGAGGATAAAAAGGACGGTCTTCTGGCTGTGTGTCTGCCTGGCATTTTCCGGCTGTGGGAAAAAAGAGGAAAAGATAGAAGAAACGGAAGTGGACAGTTCCTGGAAGTATCTGGGATGGACCTTTACGGAGGAAGGACTTTTGTACCATAATCCAAACCCTCCCCGCAGAGGAAAGCTGGAATATCTGGATTACCGGACGGGAAGCTACCGCCCTTTGTGCGCCAGTGCGAGCTGCCTGCATGACAGTGCGGAGTGCACGGCGGTGCGTCTTTATGATGCGGGAGCGATGGGACGGATCGGGGACAAATGGTATTACCTCATGCGGGAAGAGAATGGGATTCCTCATTTTTATAGCTGCGATCTTGATGGACGGAATGAAAAGAAGATTGGAAGATACTCGCATACCGGTTCCCAGATGTTTCTTTTTTTTGAGGATTCCTGTGTGACGGCTTTCAGCGACCCTGTCATGGACGAAGAAACGGGACAGTTGAAGGAGGATGTATCGAACAGTGCGATATGTCAGTATCATTTTGACACGGGAGAGGAGGAGTTCCTTACCCAGGAGAGTGAGAGCAGCTATTACGATCTGTATGGAAGGTACGAGAAACTTCTGCTCTATCGGGAGTATAGAGACGGACGGGGGATCCTCAAGGTCCTGGACCTGGATACGGGAGAGGTTCAGGAGCCTTTGGGCGACAGGAACGTGGCACGTGCCGCAAGCATGAGGGACGGCCTTTTTGCGTGCAACGTGCGGGAAGGGGATGCCGCAAAGATCATCGAGTTGGATCTTGCGTCCGGGGATTGGAAAGAGATCCAGACGGAGGCCGGGGGCGGCGCCAGTCTCTTCTGGAGTGAGGGGCTGAAACTTATGACCTTTTGGGAGGAGCGGACAGGGGGAGCTTATTACAGAGTCTATCAATATCTGGATGATGGAAAAAGCCTGCTGGTCCGGGAGGGGGAAGAGTCCACTTATTTTGAGGTGCTGGACAGAAAAGACGGCCTGCTGGTCGGGCGGTATGGCGGGAGTACACGGATGGAAGAACAGTTCCATATGGCGACGATGGAGGAGAAGGATTTCCTCGCAGGAAAAAACAACCGGACTGTGCTGGAATACTAGGAGGGCGGAAATGAAAAAAAGGGCGGCGTTTATTTTGATATTTGTACTTCTTGGAGGCCTGCTTCCAGGCTGCGGCTGCGGGTCAAAGAGGGTGACGCTGACATGGGCTTTATTTAATATGAAGGGAGACCAGCAGGTCTATCTGGATGCACTGAACGAGAAACTGAGGGAAAAAGGCCTGCCCTATCAGATCCGCTTTGCGAATATTTCCATCCCCTTTGAAGGTGACTATAAAGCCTATGTGGAAACTTATATGGAAGAGGTGGCAAAAGGAAAGTTTGACATCATCACCTGTCCGGGGACGCAGAACTGCCATGATACCTATGCGATGATGGCGGAGAGGGGCCTGCTGGCCCCGCTGGACGATTTTCTGGGAAGCGGAGAGACAGGGGAACAGTTGAAGAACGCATATCCTGCCCCCGTGTGGGATGCCGTAAAATACAAAGGAGCGACTTACGGGATACCGACACCGCTCACCGATTTAAAGTATTATGCGGTGTTCCATGCGGAGCATGCGAAAAAATACGGGATCGATCTGGAGACGGTTCAATTTTCCGATCTGGAGGCATATCTGCGCAAAGCGGCAGAAAAGGAAGAATCCTCGTTTGTCGTTTCCACGCCGTGGCCGTATTTCAGGTGGGGGAGCTACGAGATGAGTCCCTGCGAAATGGTCTATATCCGGGAAGAGCAGGGCAGGTGGAAGGCGGAAAGCATGATCGGTACAAAAGAGGGCCTGGAGCAGATCCGTTTACTGGACTCCTGGGGCAGGCAGGGACTGATCCAAAGCGGGGATTGTTCAGAAGCGGTGGGACAGGGAGATTTTCTGACGATTGCCGTCGGGTATTCCTACAGTGAAACGGCGGCGGAAAATCTGGCGAGGAACAGTTTTTACGTCTCCCCGGACGTGGAACTTCGGGCGGTGGAATTTCCGGAATTTAATCTGAAATTTAACGGGAAAGGACATAAGGCGGGTGTCGGAGCGGAGAGCGCCCATCAGGAGGAAGCGATGGAGGCGGTTGCCGCAATCTATTCCGATGCGGAACTGTCCAATGCGCTGGTTTATGGAAAAGAGGGGGAGAGCTATCAGATCGAAGACGGCCTGGCCGTTCGGCCGGGAGAATATGGGATTGTGGGAGGGGAGCAGCAGATCAGTTTCGGCAATCCGTTCCTCACCATGCCATCCGACAAGGATTCTCCGAATAAAAAGGAGGAGCTATGGAGCCTGATTGAGGGGGCGGAGCCATCTAGGCTTGCGGGCACTACCTTTGATCTGGAGGGAATCGAGCAAAACATTGACCGGTTGAACGTCTTCTTTATGGAACAATGCCAGGACATTCTTTTTGGGAGCAGCAAAGATTTGGAGACAGAGCTGAAAACACTTTCCGAGGAGGCGGACGCACTGGGCCTGGAGTCGGTGCTGGAAAAATGGAATCAGCAGTTGGGAGGGATGTAGCCACTGTTTGACATATAAGGTGCATATGGAACCGAAATGACCACTGATAAGGACAAGATCATTCAAATGTAGTAGTTAAGGTTGACACTATACTAGAAGAATAGTATAGTGAAAATACAAAACTTCATAAGGAAAATGGCAGCGAAAGTGAGAAGAGGGATAGGACAATGGAGAATAGGCAGAAAAAGAAGAAATGTTCACTGAGTGCGAGCGAAACCCTGATTATGAAGGCGATCTGGGATGCGGGCGAGGACATTGCGGTTCCGGACCTGGCGGAGGCCCTTTTGAAAGACTATGGCAAAGATTATAAAAGGACGTCAATCGGTACATTTCTGGATAAATTGATTGCGAAGGGGTTTGTTGAGCGGTACCGGAAGGGGCGTCTGGCTTACATCCATCCTTTGCAGGACGAGGAAGAGTACAAAAGAAACCTGATTCAGGAGGATGCAAATTTTTGGTTTCGGGGAAAGATTTCACATGTGATCGCCGCACTCAGCAGTGAGCGGAAGATCTCGAAAGAGGAAATTGAAGAGATCAGGAGTATTCTGGATGGCATGGACGATTAAGCTGGCCTTTGGGATTATCCTTACCTCTTTGACTGGCAGCCTTGTTCTGTTTGTGTGGCATGTGATCGGCGGGTGGCTGGAGAGGCTTGGATATCTGAATATTCAATATTCCCTGCTGAAGCTGGCAATAGGATTTTTTTTGGTTCCCATCTGTTACCTGGTTTTTATCAGATTTGCGCACTCTTTTCCTGAATGGGACGGCGGTGTGTTGTTTTTACAGACACCAGTCATTTTATGGATATGCAACATCTTTTGTATCCTATGGTTTGTGGGAGTGGGGGTGTTTGGAGCCTGGTATTTTTTATCGCTGTGGATGCTTCACAGGAGGTATCGGAGCAGGGCGGTATGTAAGGGGCCAATTCGGGACGAGTTCTGTGCAGTCTGCAAAGAACTTGGGATTTCCCCCAGAAGGGTAGGGCTGTATTGGTCGCTTCGCATTGGCGTGCCTGAATTTACAGGGACTATCCGTCCCAGGGTAATGCTTCCTACGGATGCCAAGAAGGTGGCAGGTAAGGAAAGAAGGATCATATTCATCCACGAACTGATGCATTACAGGCAGAAGGATATCTGGGTCAAGCATCTGATCACCATAACCTTGATCTTACATTTTTTTAATCCTGTGGCCTGGTGGCTGCATTTTTCCATCAGCCGGTGGAGCGAACATGCCTGTGACAGCAGAGCCTGTGAACTGGTAGGAGTAGAACCGTATTTTGACGGGATCGTTCAGATGATGGTTGACATGGGGAAGGTAAAAGAGTGCTTCATTGCACGGCAAGTGGAAGATAAACATGAATTGGCAGAAAGGACGATGCGTATGAAAAAGTATGGAGATTCAAAAAAGAAGTCCCCGGCGGCAGCGGCGGCAGTTTGCGTCATTCTGGCGGCGTTCAGTTCGGTTTCCGTCTATGCGGCCTCTGTGGGAATGATCGGTCAGTATGAGAACCTGTATCAGGCGACCGTCGTGGAAGAGGCAGAGCAGATGGCTGTCATGGAACTGGAAGAGTTTGAGGAGGCCCCCGGAACCAGTACTTCCGTGGAAGAAGAGGGAGAGCTTCTGGAGATGGCTCGGTCGGGAGCTATGTTTTCATGGACCGTGTCGGGACATGTTTTGAAAAAGACGCCTGAGTTTGATGCGAAGTCAGGCGGGAGTATTAAAGTTATGGCAACTGCTCCAGCGAATAAATATGTAAACGTCGGTATCATAGAGCCGGACGGTACAAAACGGTATGTCCGGGAAAAGGGGGACATTTTACATATGTTTGCATTGGATCAGACCGGAAAATACCGGGTGTTTGTGGAAAATAAAAATGACGGAGCTGTTGACGTGGAGGGTAGTTATATTGTCAGATAAAGGGGATGGGGAGACTCCCTCCCCATTACTCAAGAATACTATACTACAAAGATGGTTTAATTGAGATGTATTGGTGGTGGTATTGAGCAGTGCTTAATATAGAATGGGATTTTCGGCCGGAATCCCGAAAAAATAATCCAGAGAAGGAGGAAAAAACATGAGGAGAAAAGGAACAAAGAAAAGGATCATGGTGGCGTTGATGGCGTTGATGCTGTTGATGGCAACTAGTGTGACGTCGTTTGCAGATAGTGGACTCTATACGAAAACTGTGTATGGGCATCTGG
>CAJUOF010000326.1 GCA_910587905.1 uncultured Lachnospiraceae bacterium | reverse complement strand
TATTTTTGTATATGTGTGCTGTTTATATCTTGAAAAGAAAAAACTCCCGCAAAAAAGGGGAGTTTTTCAGTGCCCTTAATTTTTTTATCTTTCGCGGAAATCAAAAAATAATCAACATGCCCACCAGGAATTTGCACCTCAGGCACAAGATAAAGCTCATTTCCTGGCTCATGCATCGTCAACAAATGCAAACAATCTATAAAAATCTGATTGTGCTCCAACAAGCGAAATGGACATATAATCACATTTTGATTTTGATACCGTACAGAACACGTACCAATTTTAATTTGGGGATCAGATTTTCTCATCTTAATGCAAATTCGTTGCGTATACGGACATGTCTGTATCTCCATTGCTTGTTTAAAATTTAACGACATATTCTTACAATAAAGGCCAAAAAATTCACTTATCTTACTCATAATAAAGTCTCCAATTCCCCGTGATTCAAACACCCATATTCTGAGCATCTGCTCTCTGCAAGTTCGAGGTATTCTTGTGCCATATCGATACCGATTGATCTGCGATTCAACCCGGCTGCCACATAACTAGTGGTTCCTGTTCCAACAAATGGATCCAATACAATGCCATTTTGCGGACAGGTGAGTATAATAGGAGTTTTAACCAAATCCTCCGGAAATGAAGCGAAATGTAATTTTCTCCCTTGCGTGTCTTCGGGAATGATTTGCCACACATCCGAAATCATGCTGCCTTTCGGGTTGTAAAAGAGAAAATAAAAGCCCTTGTCTTGCAATTCTTTCGCCCGACCACTTAAATTGGTTGTATTCCCATTTGTTACACGCTGATTTGCCCCTTTGATCACCATTCTAAAATCAGATAATTCGCCCGCTTTCATGCGCTCAAGCACTTGATCAAGTGCTTGATAGGCATTCGCCTTTTGCTCTTTTGTGAGCTCTGTGCTCAACTCAATTTTCCGTCGATACCTAACGCCCCTTACACCAGTCGCACTAACTACTGTACCATTCTCGACATGTGCACTCCGCGGTTTTTTTCTCACAGCATCCGAATCATAATAGTAGCCACTCTTTCGCTTTACAAAATGAAACATTGGCTCATATTCACACCCCAAACTATCTTTGGACTGGGACATAGCCCCTTTCATCTTATCCCATACAACAGTATTGCGTAAAATCCATTTTTGTTCATCCTGCATTCGAATAGCAACCCGATACGGAATGTTAAGCAACTGTTTGTTTTTGTAGCTGTCTCCAAGATTGAGCCAAAATGAACCCGTTGGCTTGAGCACGCGATAGACTTCTTTCACAATTGCAAGAAGATTATTAATGTATTCCTGATATGTCGCCTCTAATCCAATACCTCCGCCTAAATATTGTCTTTTCATATAATATGGAGGACTGGTTACAACACAATCAATACAGTCATTCGGCAGATAAGCTAATACTTTCAATGCATCACCGCGAACAAAGCAAGGTGCTAATAAAGTGGAAATTTTTATGTATTCACTCACACTTATCATTTCTTTCTCCCGGAATAAATCACAGCAAACAGACCTGTTGGAACTCTTGTAATTTATATTTGTATGGCGGTAGCATATCACAAAAATAAGAATAATTCAATGAAATAAGTTTTCTCCCAATCCTTCTAATATGGAAAAAAGACTGCAGTCATCTGCAGTCCCTTTTCCTATATGCCATATCAAATAAAAGTAAAGGAAGATCCTCTGACGTTTACGATACTCCTAAATACGTCTTCTGAATTGTGTCGTCCTTCAAAAGCTCCTCGGAATCTGCCGTCATCATAATGTTGCCTGTCTCAATGACGTAAGCCCGGTTGGAGATTTCCAGAGCCAGATTAGCGTTCTGTTCCACCAGAAGGATGGGAATGCCAAGCTTTGCAATATCCAGGACCGTATCCCCGATGACGTCCACAATCTGCGGCGCCAGCCCCAGGGAAGGCTCGTCCAGGAGTAAGAGCTTCGGGGAGGCCATCATGGCGCGCCCCACCGCCAGCATCTGCTGCTCTCCGCCGGAGAGCGTCCCGCCAAACTGGTTGATCCGTTCCTTGAGCTTTGGAAACACCTCCATGACCCGTTCCATGTTGGAGGCAATCTCCGCTTTATTTTTCAGGGAAAACGCCCCCATCAGAAGGTTCTCCCGGATGGTCAGTTTCGTAAAAATTTTCCGTCCCTCCGGCACATGGATGAGCCCCATCTGAACGATTTTATGAACCGGTTTCCCCACGATGGACTCTCCCTGGAAACGAATGTCACCGGAGGCGGGCTTTTGCTGACCGGAAATGCTGCGCAGAGTCGTGGTCTTTCCCGCACCGTTGTTCCCAACCAGTGCCACCACCTCGTTTTCCCGGACCTCCAGGCTGATTCCGTGAAGGGCCGTAATGTTCCCATAGCGCACCGTCAGATTTTTAATCTCCAGCATTGTAACCCACCGCCTTTCTCTTTGTGCCCAGATAAGCCTCGATGACCTTGGGATTTGCCTGGATCTCAGCCGGAGTTCCCGCCGCCAGCCATTCTCCCTGAGCCAGCACCGTGATGTGGTCGGAGAGCTTCATGACAAAACGCATATCGTGCTCAATCAGCATAACCGTCTTCTTGAGCTCCTGGTTGATGGCGAGAATCAGCTCCGAAAGCTGGGCCTTCTCCGCCGTATTCATGCCTGCGCAGGGTTCGTCGAAAAGCAGCATCCTTGCACCGGTAGCCAGAGTCCTTGCGATTTCCAGCTTTCTCTGATGTCCATAGGGAAGATTTTTTGCCTTCTCATTTACCACGTCGGAGAGTCCCACAAACTCCAATGCCTCCAGGGAACGGTCTCTGCTCTCCTTCTCCTCCCCCTTGCACCGTCTGGAAATAAAGATCTCGTCAAAAATATTCTGCTTCATGTTGTGATGACAGCCGAGCTGAACATTCTCGAGCACGGTCATCTCCTGGAGAAGCCGGATATTCTGGAAGGTTCTGGAAAGCCCCTTGTCCACAAACTTGTGTGCGGGGATTCCCTGAATCTCCTCCCCGTCAAAAATCACCTTGCCGGCTGTGGGGACCAGAAATCCGGTCATCACATTGAACAGTGTGGTCTTTCCCGCGCCGTTGGGACCGATCAGAGCAGAGATCATTCCTTCGTCCGCCTGCAGAGAGACGTCATTCAGGGCCTTTAAGCCTCCAAAAAACATGTTGATGTGCTGCGCCTCAAGCAATGCCATTATGCCTTACCTCCCTCTTTCGCTGCAGTCTTCTTCCCAAAAAGCCCTCTAAACTTCGCCGACAGGATCTGCCCCCAGCCGCGCTCGTTGGCAATGACACCGATCACCATCACCGCACCGATGAAGATCATCCGGTAGGTCTGGGCAAAGCGGAAAATTTCCGGAGCGATGGTGAGCACAAAGGCTCCCAGAACCGGCCCCAGCAGAGAACCGGCACCGCCTAAAATGACCATGCAGAGCACCGTGGTCGAGTCGGCTACCGTAAAGGTATCCGGACTGATGAAAGAGACATAATGGGCAAAAATCGTTCCCGCCATGCCGGCAATACAGGCCGAAAGCACATAGGCTCCCACCTTGTAGAAATAGAGGTTGACACCCAGAGAGCGGGCCACCGTCTCATCGTACTTGATCGCAAAGAGCGCGCGTCCCACCTTGGTGTGCATGAGCCGCTTACTCATAAACATGCAGAAGATCAGCAGCGCCAACCCGTAATAGATATAGGCGTTGGTGGAAAATTTGTAGCTTCCGATCTCAGCGCCGTCGATACCGCTGATACCCATAGGGCCATTGGTCAGAGACACCCAGTTAATCTCTAAGATCCGGATCACCTGTCCAAAGCCGGTGGTCACCAAAGCCAGGAACACACCCTTAAGCCTCAAGGTCGGCGCCCCCAGGATAAAGCCGAATGCCATGGCTACAATGCCGCCGGCAAAAAACGTCAGGTAGAAGGGCAGCCCGTACCTGCTGTTTAAAATGGCCGCCGCATAAGCACCGATTCCAAAGAAGGTGGCGTGGGCCAGGTTGGAAAGCCCCGTCATTCCCACGGCGATGTTCAGGCTGGACGCCAGAATCCCATACATCATACACATCAAAATGATATGCACATGGTAGGTGTTGGTAATCACCAGCGGAGCCAGGATCCCGACAATGGCAACCATGAGAATCGAATGTTTTTTAAGAAAATTCCATGCCTGTTTCAATCCTTGACGACCTCCTTTCCGATGATTCCCGAAGGCTTAAAGATGAGGAAGAGGATCATGACCACAAAGGCCACGCCTTCCCGAAGCTGCGCATTGAGTACCGTACCGGCCACACTCTCGATCAGGCCCATCAGAATGCCGCCGAGCATAGCCCCCGGCACGCTTCCTGCCCCGCCAAGCACGGCTGCGGCAAAGGCCTTGTTCCCGATGGAGGTTCCCATCATGGGATAAACCTGAGCATAATACATTCCCATCAGGATCGAGGAAACAGCGCCCAGGGCGGAACCGATGGCAAAGGTCATGGAAATGGTCGCATTGACATTGATGCCCATCAGTCCTGCCGTATCCTGGTCCAGAGAGATGGCCCGGATGCTTCTCCCGCTTTTCGTGTAATTGATAAAAAGCTGCAGGCCAATCATCAGAATCACCGATATCACCAGAACCAGAATGTGAATCGAGTTGATGGTGATCCCCCCGAAGGTCCAGGAGGAAGTTTTAATCACGTTGAACTCATGGGGCTGTGTACCAAAAATGAGCTGAATCGAGGTCTGCACAATGTAGGAAAAGCCCACCGATACGGTGATCATGGCAAGCTTTGGAGCCGTCCGGATCGGCTTATAGCCGACCCGCTCCATGACAACACCGACCACGGCTGTGAGAACGATTCCAAAGAGACAGGCGGGAATGATACCAAATCCCATTCTCGACATGGCAAACCAGGCCAAATACGCTCCCAACAGAGAAACTTCACCATGAGCAAAGTTGATAAAAGAAAGAGTTCCGAAGATCAAGCTGTACCCTAAGGCCAGAAGCGCATATAAAACGCCCAGGGTCAGACCGTTGATTAATTGTTGTGCTATCAAGTTCCCGCCTCCTCCGTCTTACTTGTATGCCGCAAAAACTCCGTCCTTGATCTGGACCGGCACCAGGGGAATCTTCACGTCGCCGTTCTCATCAAAGCTCAGAGAACCGACCACCGTATCGAAATCTTTCAAGTTCGCCAGGTACTTCTGGACATCCTCCCTGGTCTTGGCTCCGTCTTCGATGGCTGCCTTGATCATATGGATCGCCGCATAAGCGCAGGGAGAGGTAGGATCCTCGGTCCGCTCGCCGTTTTTCGAATATTTTTCGTTGTACTTGTCAAAGAATGCCTTCGCATCCTCCGGCATATTGGCCGGATCGAAGTAGCCGTCCCCGACCATACCTTCCACCGCGTCACCGCCCAGGCTGATCACGGAAGGATTGTAGGTGCCGGTCGCAGAGATAAAGGGCTTGTACCCCTGCTGTGCGCACTGTTTTGCGAAAGCGGCCAGTTCCGTCTCGTCGGCGATGGCGAAAACGGCCTCACAGTCCGTATCCATCATTTTGGTGATCACCGTGTTAAAGTCAATGGTCTCACCCAGCAGATACCCTTCTGCGACCAAGGGCTCGATGCCTTTCTCCTTCAGGCTGTCCTGCGCCACCTTGAGAGCGCCCTGGCCAAAGTCGTCATTCTGATAGATAATGCCGATCTTTGTATATCCGGCATCGATGATCAGATCCAGATCAAAGCTTGCACGGTAAATATCGGAGTTCCAGACACGGAAGGTGTAATCTCCGGCTTCACTGACCTTGGGTGAGCTGGATCCAACCGCGATATGTACCAGCCCTGCATCGTTATAGATGGGCGCTCCGGAGAGGGTACAGGAGCTGTTGTAGCCTGCAATACAGGCGATGATCTCCTCGTCCGCCACAAATAGCTTCGCCACGTTGGCTGCTTCCTTGGGATCGGCCTTGTCGTCCATGGCCACCAGCTCGATCTTCTTTCCGTTCACACCGCCGGCCTCGTTGATCTCCTCCACCGCCAGCTCTGCCCCGTTGAACACACGTCCTCCAAGCTCCGCACTGCCGCCGGTCATGGGAACCCCCACACCGATCTTAATGGTATCGCTGTCCGCCGGAGATTTGCTCTCCTCTTTCTTTCCGCAGCCGGCAAAGACTCCGACTGCCACTACCATCGCCATCATACCCGCAATCCATCGTTTTTTCATCTCGTTACCTCCATTTTTTTGTGATATATTTTTACTTCTTTGAAACTCACTTTTTGTTATCAGTATCGTTTTATCCCCTCCCCAAATTTTCACACTTCTTTTTTATTTATGGAAAAAGACGTCACAAATTTTAACAATGACGCCTTTGTCCCTGTAATGTATGTCAATATTTGTTTTATGGTGTAATTATACACACCATTCCCCCCACCGTCCAATACTTAATTGCTATATACTTATGTCGTAAAAGCTATAAAGAGTGCAAAAAAGAGCCATTCTCTGTCCGCTGTTTTTTACATTTCAGCCCTCAGAGTAATGGCTCCTTTGCCCAAATCATCCAAAAACAAGGATCACCTGGCAACCCAATTATTTGACCAATTCTCCGTCCTTCATCACGCAGACTCCGTCCACGATACAGGTAGGACACTTCATGATCAGATCAATATGGACCGGGGTGTCACAGGTTCCCCCATAGGCAAGGTTGTTTCCGATGCCAATGTGCATGGTCCCCAGGACCCCCTCATCCTCCAGCATACGTCCGCTCAGGCGGCCGGCCGGATTCAGGCCAAAGCCCACCTCCGCTGCCAGATAGACCCTTGGATCCTCAAAGCCCGCCAAGGTGTCCCGGAGAATATCCGCCTCTCTCCCCCCCTCGATGGAGGTGATAAATCCCTTCTCCACCTTGAGGGTAATGGGATGCTCCAAAACCCCGAGTCCAGGCAGAGGAATACTCCCGTCGATGACCAGCGTTCCTTCTGCCGAATCATCCGCAGGCCCAACGGCACACTCCGCATCCGGCGGAGAGGAAGCCTCACCCTTCTCTCTGGAGACCCCATAGCCGGTGTCCGCATGACGGCCCTCGACGGAGGTGTGAAAATCGGTCCCCGCAGGCGTCGTGATGGAGAGTTCCTTTCCCACGATCCGTCCCTTAAGGTCGTCCACAATCCTCCGAACCTCGTCCCAGTCCGTAAACAGGCACCCTTCCTCCAGCATCTCCATGGAGTAATCTGCCATATTTACAAAACGGGAACCTGCCTCGCAGGCCGCGATCCTGGCCGCGCTGTTATAGAGAGAGAACGTGGTTGCGGAAAACATCACATCCGACTCTTTCATAGCCGCCGCGATCGCGTCCGTGGGTGCCTCTCCATGGGTGGAACGATCCGGCATGCACACCAGCGTCGCATCTGTGAATGCCGCCGCGCATGTATACATGGCCTCGCCGATCGCCTTGCTTGTGTTGTCCGTGATCACCAGAACCCTCTCTCCCTTTTTCACCTCTCCGCAGGTGTGGAGCAGGATCTCACAGCCCTTTCTTGCTTTTTCGCTCATCGCTACCTCCTGAAATATTCTTTGATTTTATCCGCTACAAACGCCATCTCCTTTTTACCGTAGCGCTGGTCGCACTGCAGCATGACGTTGTGCTCCGACAAATACCTGGCATCCTCCCCCGGCGTATAGTACTCCTCCGGCAAGATCCACTGAATCTCCCCGACGATCCGGTTCTTAGCCAAATACTCATAAAAATCATCGCGGTTTTCCACCAGGACCACAAACCCAAAAGGCACATATTTCTTTTCCTGATCCAGCGGTCCTCCTGCGAGAGTCAATCCCTCCACATCCCTTAGATGCTCATAGAGATAGGTATAATTCTCCCTGCGTCTCAGGATGGACTCCTCATGATTCAGATTAAAGAGGGTCCTGCCGGAAGGCTCCGTCATTGCCCTGGGTGTAAAATCCAGGTAACGCGCCCGATTGGCCTCCCGCTCAAGCTGCAGGTAGTAGGACATATCTGCTTCCGGATGTGCATCATAATAATCCCGCATGACGGAAATCAAAAGCTGCCTGTAAACCGCCTCATCGTATGCACCCCCAAGGGACACCATGGGGCAGGGAACCCCATCCTTCACCGCCAAAAGTCCGCCGTCCGTCACCGGCATCCATTTTCTGGTGCTTGCCACCAGATAATCGCCGAAGCCGATCCGCCCCTCCTCCACAGTATAGAGCGTCTGCGTCAGATCTTCAATCAAAACCAGGTTCCGTTCCCTGCAAAGGGCAAGGCACTTCTTTGCCACCGCCTCAGGCTGCGGAACTCCAAAATAATGGATCACATACAGCACCTTGACGTTCTCGTCTATCTTGCTCTCAAGATCCTCAAGATCCACCGTCAGATCCCGCTTCACCCGGTAGAACCGGAATTTCGCCGGACAGACCTCCAGAGAATTGATCACGGAAACACAGAGATAATCCGGCAGAAGGATCACGTCCTCCTCCGTCAAACGGAGGGCGTTCAGCAGAATGTAAGACGTCGCTGTCCGCCCGTTTCCCGTATAAATTTTTCTCTGATACTGCCCCGCCACATCACAGCGAAGGGAAAAATCCCTTGTCTCCGGCTCTTTGGAAATCAGCTCAGGGTCCACATGATAAAATCCGCCGATCAGCATATCGTTCCCCTCTTCCTGTCTTTATTTCTCAGCCAATACGTTGTAATTGATGAGCGCGTAGACCTGTGCCGCCTCTCTCACCTCATCCAAAAGTACATACTCGTCGGGCATATGGGCCACCAGTCCGGTCCCCGGTCCGTAAAGTACCGTCGGAATATGAGAGACATTGGTCATGAAATCTGCATCGTCATGCTGAGGAGTGCCATAGAAAGGACAATCCTTTCCAATCATCTCGTGAGCCTTCACGACAGCCTGCACGATCTCGGCATCCTCCGCCACCTCGGAGGGATTGCTGTCATAGGTCAGCTCCGCCACCCCATCGAAGGTCGGATCCTCTGCCTTTAACTTTGCCAGAATGTCATTGATCTCCTGTAAGAACATGGCTCCCGTCTCCCCAGGCACCGTGAAGCGGGACACCCGCATCTCGCAGCGGTCCGGCACCACACTGGAACGCTCCCCGCCGCAAATGACGCCCGGATTGATGGAACCGGCGGCATATTTATGGACACCTGGTTTGATCTTCCCGATCTCCTCATAGACTCTGCACATCTGGCCGATGGCATTGACTCCTTTATAGGGCGTCGCTCCGTGGGCACCCACGCCCTTGGTCGTGATCTTGACCTCCAACATGCCGCAGCATACCAGACAGCACTTCAGGTCCACATCCTCGCCGTTTACACACATGTCCGCCGTAAATCCATCCTGGAGCATCTTGAGGGTTCCCTTGCGGCTCACATTCTGTACCTCTTCCTCCACCGGATACATGAGGGCGATCTCGCCGGCAAAGGGAATTCCGGAGTCCACCAGGGCCTTGGCCGCAATAATCTGGGCGGCGATGCCGCTCTTGCAGTCGGTGGAACCCCGGCCATACATTTTTCCGTCCACAATTTCCGCACCGAAGGGATCCTTCGTCCATCCCTCTCCCACAGGCACCGTATCCAGATGGTTGTTGTAGGCGATCCTCTTTCCGGGCTTAGTCCCCTTCACGAGCACCAGCACATTTCCGTGACGGTCGATGGAGCTCTCAAACCCCAGCTTCCTGCAGTAGTCGCAGAGAAACTTTGCATAGGCCGCCTCGTCCCCGCTGACGCTTGGAATCTTCACCATCTCCGCCAACAAATCAATCATTTCCTTATCGTAGGACTTTACCAGTTCCAATACTTTCTGATACATTTTTTCTCCTTTTTCTCCGATTCCTTTCCAAGATATAACAAAACATTACCAGTTTCAGCTAGCTCCGATGCAAAGAATCAGAACATCGCGATCAGCTTCTGCGCCACGCTGTAGAGGGCATTGACTGCAAACACCAGGGTACATAAGGTCACGATTCCCATGACCACGTTCTGTCTGGTGTTGTTGACAAACTCTCCCAGCAGAGACTTCTTGTTGCAGAGAATCCAACTGATGATGCAGACCATCGGAAGGGCAATGCCATTTAACGCCTGGGCTGCAATGATGAGCTGTACCGGTGAAGAGCCAAAGATCACAATCAAAATAATCGGCACAAGAACCACCAGGCAGGTCACGATCATGTTGTGCTTTGCCTTGGGATTCTCATCCAGCTTGAAGGCCGGCGGAAACAGCATGTTGTGAATGGAAATCTGATAAAGCACAGAAGAGATCGCCGCAGCCCAAAGGCCCAAGGAAAAGAAAATACCGGCATAGCGTCCCAAAAGAGGGGTGAGCTGCATAGCCATATCCGCGGCCGAGGAAATCTGGATTCCCTGAGGGTGAAGCAAAGTCCCGGCACAGACGATGATCGCTCCGGTGATCAGGAAGGTCACCACCATGTTGAGCCCCAGATCCGCCTTCGCCAGCTTGATATCTGTCCTGGGCTGCTTGGAATCCGGATATTTTTTCCGCAGGAAACCGGAATAGCCGAGAACCAGATTCGGAGTTACTGTGGTTGCCAGCAGGGAAACTGCCAAAATCGCATTGCCGCCGGGAATCTTGAAAGAAAAACCTTCTACAAACATATCCCCAATGTTGGGTCCGGAGGTGCAGGCGGTCAGCACAAAGGCAAGGACCATCAGAATGATCAGCACCTGATTCACGTTCTCAATGATCTTGTAACGGTTGAGCAGGACGATGACCAGAGCCAGCACGGACATAATAACCGCCCACAGCAGATAGGTCGTCCCGGGGAAGAAATAGGTCAGGGCCATGGAAGCGCCGCTTAAGTTTCCTGCCTGGAAGGCGATGCTTCCCACAAACAATACGACCCACAGGAATTTGGCAACTCCGGGATTGATATGCTCCCGCACCCCGACCATGACGGATTCCTTACAGCCGATGGAAATCCTCGTGGCCGGTTCCTGGAAGAAATAGGCGATCACACAGGCCAAAAGCAGGATCCAGAGAGCCGTATAGCCGTAGCTGGCTCCCTGGGTGGACGCCGTCGTCACGGTTCCCGGGCCGATAATGGCCGCCGACATGATCGCGCCTGGCCCCAGGGCCTTCGCATAATCTTTGAACGTTAGTTTCTTTTCACTCATACTTACTTCCTCCTTCTTATTATGAATGGCATATATCACATCCGCACAGGGCCCTGCACAGTATGCATCTCAATCCATGTTTCTTCTCCCTTTTTTGTAATTTGTATATTGAAGATTGTATACAATATATCTTATAAAAAAACCATCAGTAAATCAATCTATTCTGTCTCACTGATTTGCTAATGGCTCCTTTACCATGATTATTCTGTTATGACTTCATAAAACATTTACTGTTTTATTCTATAACAGCCCTCTTTCATTGTCAAGTATTTACAAAAAAAAATCTAAATTCCCTCTCTCAGCCTCTATAATTCACATAATTCGCTCCGATCAGCCTCTCCGAGCCATTCTCCACATGCCGTTTCACGACCCGGTAGACCAGGTCCGGATCCCGCTTCTTCAGCGCATAGACGATCTCCATATGTTCCTTCGTCGCCGCCTCCACAATCCCGGCCTGAGTTTTTTCATTGTCATATTCTGCCGCCCAGCGGATTCTGAGGGAATGGGCCTTCATATTCTCCAGGGTACTCTTCAAAAACCGGTTTTGAACATAATCCACCAACATCTGATGGACCTCCAAGTCAGAATTGACATACTGCGCCAGATCGTTGGGATGATCCATAACCTTCAAAAGCTTCCCCTCCACCTCTGCGATCGTTTCCTCCGGAATATATCTGGCAGAAAGCCTGGCGGCATAGGGCTCCAGCAGGGCCCGCATCTCCCAGATATAGCGGATATCTTCCTTAAGCACCTCAGACACCAACGCACCCTTTCTGGGCACAATGGTGGTAAATCCATCTCGCTCCAGCATGTTGAGTGCTTCCCGGATCGGCGCCCGGCTGATATTCATCTCCGCCGACAGATCCTCTTCCCTGAGCCGATACCCCGGTTTCAATTCCCCACTTATGATCCTCTGTTTTAAATTGTCATAAGCGAGCTGCTTCAAAGACGGATTGGAAC
>CAJUOF010000325.1 GCA_910587905.1 uncultured Lachnospiraceae bacterium | reverse complement strand
GAAGGGCGGAGGGGGCACGGATTTCCGGCCGGTCTTCGCCCATGTGGAAGTCCTGCGGGAGCGGGGGGAGCTTAAGCGGCTCAAGGGGCTTTTGTATTTTACCGACGGGAAGGGGGTCTACCCGGCGAAGCGGCCGGATTACGACACGGCGTTCCTGTTCATGAAGGAGGATTGTACGGACGCGGCAGTTCCGGCCTGGGCCATGAAGCTGGTCCTCGCGGAGCCGGACCTCGCCGGGGAGGACGGACGGCTGGACGCGGACCTCCGCTTTGTATAAATGATTTTGGGAAGGAAGTCATTCGGTGAATATCAAACGGGCTAAGGAAGAGATCAAAAATACCATTGAAGCGTACCTGTTAAAGGACGATTTCGGGGAATACGTGATTCCCGCCGTCCGCCAGAGACCGGTGCTCCTCATGGGGCCGCCTGGGGTGGGGAAGACGCAGATCATGGAGCAGGTCGCCAGGGAGTGCGGGATCGGCCTGGTGTCCTACACCATCACCCACCATACCAGGCAGAGTGCCGTGGGGCTGCCCTTTATCCGGGAAAAGGATTATGGCGGGAGCAAGTTTTCGGTGACGGAGTACACCATGAGCGAGATCATCGCTTCTGTCTATGAGCGGATGGAGAGGACGGGCATCCGGGAGGGAATCCTTTTTATCGACGAGATCAATTGTGTGTCGGAGACCATGGCGCCCATGATGCTCCAGTTTCTGCAGTGCAAGACTTTCGGGAATCAGAGGGTGCCGGAGGGCTGGGTCATCGTGGCGGCGGGGAATCCGCCGGAGTACAATAAGTCGGTGCGGGATTTTGACGTGGTGACGCTTGACCGGGTTAAGCGTCTGGACGTGGAGGCGGACTATCCGGTTTGGAAGGAATACGCCTACCGGGAGAAGCTTCACGGCGCGGTCATCTCCTATCTGGACGTCCGGCGGAATCATTTTTACCGGGTGGAGACGACGGTGGACGGGGTTCTCTTTGCCACGGCCAGGGGCTGGGAGGACCTGTCCCAGATTTTGTATGTCTATGAACGGCTCGATAAGCCGGTGGACGCCCAGGTGGTGGGGCAGTACATCCAGTTCCCGAAGATTGCCAGGGACTTTGCCAATTATCTGGAGCTGTATTACAAGTATCACCGGGATTACCGGGTGGACGAGGTGCTGGCGGGGAACCCTTCTCCCCAGGCGGTTTCCAAACTGCGTTTTGCGGAGTTTGACGAGCGGTTTGCGGTCATGGGGCTGCTTCTTTCCAGGCTTTCGGAGGATTTTCGGGACTGCCGGCGGGAGGACGCCTTTGTGACGGAGTTGTTCGGGCGGCTGAAGGCGCTTAAGCGGAAGCTGTCCGGGGAGGAGGGGGCGGCTTCTGCTTCTGTGGCCGCCATGGTCCGGGAGGAACGGCTTCTCATGGAGGAGCGGTTTGAGCGGGACCGGGCGGCGGGGCTGCTTGACCGGGAGACGGAGCTGACGGCCCGCAGGCTCGTTTCCTGGCTGGGGAGCGAGGAGGGGGCCGCTGATTTTGAGGAGGTCCGGGCGGCGTTTGCGAAGGCGGCGGATTCCAGGGAGCGGCTCGTGGAAGGGACCGCCGGGAAGCTGGAGTGTGCCTTTGACTTTCTGGAGGCGGCCTTCGGCGAAGGGGAGGAGCTGGTTCTCTTCGTGACGGAGCTGACGGCTGGCTTTTTCAGCGCCTGGTTCATCCGGGAGAACGGATGTGACCGGTATTACAAATACAACCGGGGGCTTCTGTTTGCCGAGCGGCAGAAGGTGATCCATGAGAAGATCGAGACGGCGAAGGGCGAGATGGCGGGAGAGGGGCTCAGGTAGGCCGAAATTTCCGGATTTTCACCTTCAGACGGGAAGAAAATTAGTTTTTTCTAAGCCGAAACCATTTGAAGGCCGCCGGTACTTAGAGGTTTTCGAGTGTGAGCGAGAAATTTCTTATGAATTGCCGAATGGCAATAGAACTAATTTTCTTCCGTGTTTCTTGCTGCAATGAAAATCCGGAATTTTCAGAGAGGAAAGGTGGAACTATGCTTTATTTGGAATGCTTTTCGGGAATCAGCGGGGACATGACGGTGGCGGCGCTCCTGGACCTGGGGGCCGACAGGGACAGGCTCCTGGAGGGGCTTTCCAGCCTGGGGCTTTCCGGTTATGAGGTGAAGATCGGCCGGAGGGTGAAATGCGGCGTGGAAGCCTGCTGTTTTGACGTGGAGCTTGCCGGGGACGAGGACGGCGGCAGCCACGACTATGTGGAACATGAGCATGGACATGCGCATGGTCCGGGAGGAAATCTTGAACATATGCATGGTCCCGGGGAATGTCATGGACATACGCACATGCACGGGCATGGGGAAGGCCATGGGCACCTGTATGCACAGGAGCGTGAGGAAGGCCATGAGCATACGCACGGCCATGAACACGGGCACGGCCATGTCCACAGGAATCTGGAGGATGTTTCACGGATCATCCGCCGTTCCGCCATGACGGAGCGGGCGAAGGAGACGGCGCTTCGGATTTTTGGGATCGTGGCGGAAGCGGAGGCCAAGGTCCACGGGAAGGATGTCTCGGAGGTGCATTTCCACGAGGTGGGGGCGGTGGATTCCATCGTGGACATCGCGGCCACGGCCATCTGCCTGGACGACCTGGATGTGACGGAGACGGTGGTTTCGGAAATCTGCGAGGGGAGCGGCCACGTTCGCTGTCAGCACGGGATTCTTCCCGTTCCTGTTCCGGCGGTCACGGCCGTCGCCGAGACCCACGGCCTTTTCCTGAGAATGACGGACGCCAGGGGGGAGATGGTGACGCCCACGGGGGCGGCCATTGCCGCGGGAGTCCGGACGAGGGAGCGGCTGCCGGAATCTTTCCGGATCGTTAAGGCCGGGATGGGGGCCGGGAAAAAGGATTTCCCGAAGGCCAACATTCTGCGGGCGTATCTGATCGAGGAGCGCCCGGAAGCGGGGGTCTGTCCGGGGGCCGGAAACGGTTCGGAGGAGGGACTCTGGATGCTGGAGACGAATATTGACGACGCCACCGGGGAGGCCCTGGGCTATGTGATGGAGCGGCTCTTTGCGGCGGGGGCCAGGGACGTGTGTTATCTTCCGGCGTTTATGAAGAAGAACCGGCCGGCCTGGCTGATGAAGGTGGTCTGCGACGAGGGGAAGCGGGAGGAGCTGGAGGATATCATTTTCCGCCATACCACCACCATCGGGATCCGGCGCTATCCGATTCTCAGAACGGTCCTTCCCAGGGTGATCCGGTCGGTGGAGTCTTCCTACGGACCGGCCAGGGTCAAGGAGGTGCGGAGGGGGGAGGCCATCTTCCGCTATCCGGAATATGAGGACGTGGCCCGGTATGCGGACTGTTCGGGAAAGCCCTTTCAGGATGTTTACGAGGAGATTAAACGGCAGGCGGAGGGAGTTTGAAATGTACGATTACGGGGACAAGAAGGAAAAGCTTGAGGATTTTTTCCGGGACGCGGTGAAGCGGGGTGTGTGCATCGCCTTTTCTGGCGGCGTGGACAGCAGTCTCCTTCTGGCGGCGGCCTGTCGGGAGCGGGGACGGTCCGGGGGAACGGTGTTCGGGGTCATGTTTGACACGTTTCTCCACACGAGGGGGGACGAGGAGGCGGCCAGGAGGGTCTCCATGGAATGCGGGGCGGATTTCGCGGTGCTCCCGGTCAACGAGCTGGACAATCCGGCGGTTTTGGACAATCCGCGGGACCGTTGCTATCAGTGTAAAAAATATCTGTTTGCCCGGTTAATGGAATTTGCCGAAAAGCATGGGTGTGCCGTGGTCGTGGACGGCACCAATGCGGATGATCTGAAGGCGTACCGGCCGGGGCTCAGGGCCCTTTCGGAACTTGGGGTTTTGAGCCCTCTGAAGGAAGCCGGTTTTACCAAGGGGGACGTGCGGCGCATGGCGGAGGAGTTCGGGATCTCGGCGGCGGGAAAACCTTCCAATTCCTGCCTTGCCACCAGGCTTCCTTACGGGGAACGGCTGGATGCGACGGTGTTAAAGCGGATCGCCGAGGGGGAGGAATTCCTCTCGGAGCTGGGCTTTGGGACGGTGCGGATCCGGGTCCACGGGCCGGTGGCGAGGATCGAGCTTTTGCCGGAGCAGTTTTCCCTTTTCTTAAATCTGAGGGAGGAGATTGCCGCGAGACTTAAGGAGTTCGGCTTTCTTTACATTACGCTGGACGCGGAGGGGTTCCGCTCCGGGAGCATGGATTTGGAGGGATGAATCCCGAGTGGCTTCTGCGGTTCTGGGCTTGTTGGAACGCTTGGCGCTGCAGGCTTTGGACGGACATATTGCCAGAATATTCTCGCAATTTCGTGTTTTGCAGTTGTCTGTGGATTTAGGGACGGAAAGGTGAAGATCGGATATGGAGATCAGGGAACTTTTGGAACAGGTGAAGGCAGGGGAGCTCTCCGTGGAGGAGGCGGAGATCATGATGGGGGCGCAGGAGTACGAGGACATCGGCTGCGCCAAGATCGACTTTCACCGGAGCACGCGCCGGGGCTTCGGCGAGGTGATCTTTTGCCAGGGGAAGAAGCTGGACCACCTGGTCCGCATTTACGAGAGTTTTCGGGACCGGGGCGTGAACGTCATGGGCACCAGGGCTTCGGCGGAGCAGTATGAGGCGGTGCGTCTCGTGGTGCCGGAGGTGGGCTACGACGAGGTCTCCGGGGTGCTTAAATTTGAGCCGCACCCGGCGGAGAGGAAGGGGCTGGTGGCGGTCTGCACCGGAGGGACGGCGGACATTCCCGTGGCGGAGGAGGCGGCCCAGACCGCGGAGTTCCACGGGAGTCTGGTGCTCCGGGTATTTGACGTGGGCGTGGCCGGGATCCACCGGCTGTTCTCCAAAATTGAGGAGATTCGTAAGGCCAACTGTATCGTGGCGGTGGCGGGGATGGAGGGAGCCCTGGGCGGCGTCATCACGGGGCTGGTGGACAAGCCGGTCATCGCCGTCCCGACTTCTGTGGGCTATGGGGCGGGACTTAACGGGATCGCGCCGCTTCTGTGCATGCTCAATTCCTGTGCCGAGGGGATGGCCGTGGTCAACATTGACAATGGGTTTGGCGGCGGGTACATGGGGGCGCAGATCAACAGGCTGGTGTGCGGGAGTGAGTGATTGAGTGACGGATGAGGACCGGCCCCTGGAAACCGGGCTGAAAAGGCGGACGGCCCTCTTCCTGGCGGCCGGGAGGGAGAGAGTCAGTCGGATGCTTCCGGATAGGAGGTCACGGAAACTTTACGGTGGCAGACGATTCTACAGAGGGTGAGCAATATTTTTCATAGTGGATTCAGGGAGAAAATATTATTTGTAGGGGCGCGCTGGAATGTCTGCTGCCGCAGGCTTTGGATGGGAGCAATTGTCAGAATCTGCTATACAATTTCGAGTTTCGCAAACGCCTAATATTTTTAAGATTGGAGGAGCGGGGAGATGCTTGAGGGAATGGAGATGCTCAGGGAGCAGGGTGTGGACGAGGGGCTGATCGCGGACGTGGGGACGTTTCGTAGACGGTATCCGGTGGAGGAGGGCGAGCGGGGACGGGTCTCGCCGCCTTCGATCCCTTTTTATGGAAGGGAGATCCTGGAGCAGGCCATTGCGGGGCTGTTGCAGGGGGAGAATCTTCTTCTCTCCGGCTCCAAGGCCACGGGGAAGAACGTGCTGGCGGAAAACCTGGCCTGGATCTTCGGAAGGCCGGCGTACAACATTTCTTTCCATGTCAATACGGACAGCAATTCTTTGATCGGGACGGATACTTTTATAGATAATGAAGTGAGGCTCAGGCAGGGGCCGGTGTACCGGTGTGCCAATTACGGCGGCTTCGGCGTGCTGGACGAGATCAACATGGCGAAGAACGACGCGGTGTCGGTCCTCCACGCCACGCTGGATTTCAGACGGGTCATTGAGGTGCCCGGCTATGGAAAGCTGGACCTCCATCCGGCGGCCCGCTTTATCGCCACCATGAACTATGGCTATGCGGGGACCAGGGAGCTGAACGAGGCGCTGGTCTCCCGGTTCCTGGTCATCGACATGCCGCCGGTGGACGAGGAGACGCTGCTCAAGATTTTCCGGGTGACGTTCCCGGACGGAAAGGAGCCGGCCATGGGACAGTTTGCCGGACTGTTCCTGGATCTCCAATTGAAGGCGTTCAACGGGGAGATCACCACCAGGCCCCTGGATCTTCGGGGTCTCCTGGCCGCCATGAAGACCATCCGCAGCGGCCTGAAACCTGCCTTGGCGGTGAAGATGGGCATTACCAACAAGACGTTTGACATTTTTGAAAAGGAGATCATCGGGGACGTGGTCATGACCAGGATCCCGGACGACTGGACGGCCGGGGACGTGTTTGACGCAGACCCAAAGGGGGGGGCTTGATGTGTGTGTTTTGCGGAGACCTGTGGAAGCGGCGGTGGGGTGAGTGATGAAGGAATACATGGAGAACGAGCTGGAGATGGAGACGGCCAACCGGGTCCGGAACCTGATGTGGACGGTCAGCGGGGATTATTCCCTGGATGTGAAGCTGGACGTGGAGTCGTTTGGGAAGTCCCGGTACATTTCGCTATATGACGCCGTGAAGCAGGGGGCCTTCGCCAAATTTTTTGACAAGGACGCCCTGGCCCTCTACGTGGTGAAGAAGGTGTTTCTGGGGGCTGACGAGACGAACCTGATGAACCTGGCCCAGATCTGCGTGGACGCGGCCTGCCACGGGCGGGCGGAGGAGGAGCGGAGCGGGGTGGCGGCCCTCAGACGGCGGGCTTTTTCGGACGCGCTGGAGCTGGAATACCGGCGGCTGACGGAATCTTTGACGGGAATGTTAAAGTTCACGGTGATGAAGCGGGCGCTTGATCCCTCCTACCGGACCACGAAAAAGCTTTCGGCGGCGGCGGAGCAGGTGGAGGGCCTGGAGGGCGCTGAGGAGACCATGGACCTGATCCGGGTGGTGGACAGGCTCTACAATCGTCTTTTGGACAACACCTTCGAGGAGAAGCAGGGGAATCTGGAAGAGGTCCTCTCTGTCACCCTGGAGGAGCTTGCCGAGTATGGCTGGAAGGATTTTCTGAAGGAGGACGCCACGGAGGAGAGTTTCGAGGAATACATGCGGCGGGTTTCCAGGAGCATGATGCGGACGGACTCTGAGGAGAAGGAGGGGAAAAAGCAAGGGGAATCGGAGGAGGGGAAGAGACATGTGGTGCGGATCACGGAGGAGGACCTCAAGAAGGTTTATTCCTATGTGGAGCTGAATTTCGGCAAGTCCTATATGGGGCGGCTGGAAGGACGGCGGCTGGATCACAAGCTGTGCCGGGGAGCCCACGGGGATTGCAGCCTGTATTTTACGGAGGGGATCCTTAAGAACCCGGTGCGGAACAATTACCAGTACCAGTATGCCCTCCGGCAGGCGGAGCAGAACAGGCGGGTTTACGCCCAGCACCACAACCTGGCGAGAAAGAACATTTCCATCTTGACGGACGTGTTAAAACAGGCCCTCGTCCGCAGGAGCGAGCGGGAACAGGTGCGGGATGATTACGGTCAGGTGGTGCCGAATCTTCTGTGGAAGGTGGGGAGGACCAGGGACCGGCGGCTGTTCGTGCGGGATCTCGGCCGGAACGCTTCGGATTTCGTGGTGGACGTGCTGGTTGACGCCAGCGGTTCCCAGCGGGTGCGCCAGCCGAAGGTGGCCCTGCAGGGCTACATCATCAGCCGGGCCCTAAGCAACGCCGGGCTTCCCCACCGGGTCATGAGCTTCTGCAGCTTCTGGGACTATACCATCCTCCACCGGTTCCGGGATTACGACGAGGATCAGGCGGCGGACAAAAATATCATGGATTATATGACTTCCTCCAACAACCGGGACGGCCTTGCCATTCGGGCTGCCGTGGACGGGCTTCTCGCCAGGGAGGAGGAGAATAAGATTTTGATCGTCCTCAGCGACGGCCGCCCCAACGACATCATCGTCAACC
The DNA here is from genome assembly GCA_910587905.1 of uncultured Lachnospiraceae bacterium. Classification (GTDB taxonomy): domain Bacteria; phylum Bacillota; class Clostridia; order Lachnospirales; family Lachnospiraceae; genus Lientehia. Next base: position 4,814 of record CAJUOF010000325.1, on the reverse strand, counting down.
GGCCGAACAGCAAGAATCCCCGTTCCTACGGAGGGGAATATGCGGTAATGGACACGGCCAGGGAGGTCCGCCACGCCAGGAGCCTCGGCGTCTCCGTCCTCGGCGTGTTTGCCGGAAGGGAGATGGACCTGGCGGCGGAAAAGAAGATTTTCGGGAAGGATTTTGCCTACATCCGGGACATCGCCAATTTTTCCAACGTGGTGGGGATGTATTTGAAACGGCAGATGGACCGGGAAGATTGACGGGGCGGAGGAGAAAGGCGCTTCCCTGTTCGATTGTCTGTGAATAACGTTTGTCTCTGGTTTGTGTTTGTGGTACAATGAAGGAAAGGCTTTGATCGGAGGAAGCTATGAGCGAATATAAGAAATTCAGTTATGATCTGCTCTTGACGGACAAGGTGGCCGTGATCAGCGGAGGGACCAGCGGGATCGGAAAGTCCATCGCCCAAGTGATGGCCTACCGGGGGGCGAAGGTCGTGATCCTGGGGCGGAAACGAGTGGAAGAGACGGCGAAGGAGCTTGGCGTGGCGGGGAAGGTTCTGGAGCTCACGGACCGGGCGTCCATGAGACGGGTTGTAAAAGAGATTGCGCAGGAATATGGGACCATTGACATTCTGGTCAACTGTGCGGGAATCGGTTCCGGCGTTCCGGCGATAGAGATTTCGGAGGAAGAGGTGCGAAACGTCCTGAACGTCAACCTGGAATCCGCCTTCTTTCTGGCCCAGGAGGCGGGCAAGGTCATGATCGCCTCGGGGAACGGAGGCCGGATCATCAACATTGCCTCCGATGCAGGGATCAGTGCCGTGGAAAATCATCTGGCCTATTCTGCCAGCAAGGCGGGCCTTTTGTCCGTGACAAGGACGCTGGCGCTGGAATGGGGGAAGTACGGCATTACCACCAACGCAATCTCGCCCACGGTGGTGATGACACCCATGTCCAAGGCCTACTGGGTGGGGGAGCGGGCCGAAAAGCGCCTGGCCCAGATGCCGGTGGGCCGGTTCGGGGAGATGGACGAGATCGCAGCCGCAGCCGCATTCCTCGCCAGCGACGGCGCCCAGATGATCAACGGGCACAACCTGGTGGTGGACGGAGGCTTAAGTATCTGCTAAGGAAATGCTGATTAAATCACCGTTTCCCTGAATGATCCGGAAGGGGGGAGCATTATGAAGATTATCGCCGGCAATTATGACCGGACAACGGAGCTGATGAAGCTGTCCAAGGCGCATGCTTCCACGGCGAATGAAAAATTGGAGTCTGTGGAGGAGAAGCCTTCTGGGGAGTTTTACTCGGATATGCCCGTGGTGAAGCTGGAGATCTCCCGGGAGGGGAAGGAGAGCCTGAAATCGCAGGTTTATTGCAAACCGGTCCACAATAACCTGGAAGCCTTTTATGGTGAGGCGGCAGATTGGGAGAATTTGCTTGCCAGAGAAAAGCGGGTATTTAAAGAGGAGCAGGAGCGGCTCATGGAAAACGAGGAGTTTCTGGAGAATCTGGAGGAGGAAGCGATGACGGCCCTTCGGGATTTGGTCATGCAGTATGTGAGAGAGAGTCTCAGCGATGTCTCTAAAATGTTTGGGAAATTGGACTGTTAGCGCATTTTGCAATATTTTTAGGTTTCGTAATTACCTGAGAAAATAAAAGGGGCAAGGAGAGGCGATGGATAAGGAACCAAAGTTGGAGTTTCGTTTTGCAGAGGAAGCAGATGCGGGCCTGGTGCTGCAGTTTATCAGGGGGCTGGCGGAGTACGAGGAGATGACGGACCAGGTGACGGCCACGGAGGAATCTCTTCGCAGGGAGCTTTTCGAAAAAAAGGGAGCGGAGGTGCTGTTCGTCCTGGAGGACGGGGAGGAGATCGGCTTCGCCCTGTTTTTCCACAACTTTTCCACGTTTCTCGGGAAGAGCGGGCTGTATCTGGAGGATTTGTTCATCCGTCCGGAAAAGCGGGGGAAGGGCGTCGGCACCGCAGTCTTTAGAGAGCTGGCGAGGATCGCCAGGGAACGGGGCTATGGCCGGATGGAGTGGAGCTGCCTGAACTGGAACGAGTCCGGCATTCAGTTCTATTATTCCCTGGGGGCGGAAGCCATGAGCGAGTGGACGGTGTATCGTCTGACGGAGGAGGGGATTGTGAAGCTGGCCGGGGAATAATTTTTCCACATCTGGCGCATACTGGGAGGGAATCCAATTATTTTGAATCCCAGGAGGTTGCGAGATGAATTTAAGGGAAAGTGAGACGAGGAAAAATCTGCTTCGGGCGTTTGCAGGGGAGAGCCAGGCCAGGAACCGTTACACGATGGCGGCGGGGAAGGCGAAGGAGCTGAAGCTGCAGGCCATCCAGCAGATTTTTTTGTTTACGGCAGATCAGGAGAAGGAGCACGCAGAGATTTTTTACAAGCATTTGAAGGAGCTGAACGGCGAGAATCTGGAGATCGACGGGACCTATCCCATCGAGGTCTACGACGATGCGCTGACCCTCCTTCGGGCCGCCAGGCACAACGAGTATGAGGAATATGAGAACGTGTACCCGGCCTTTGCAAAGACGGCCCAGGAGGAGGGATTCCTGGCGGTGGCGGCCAGCTTCCGTCAGATCGCCCAGATTGAAAAGGTCCACGGGGACCGTTTCGGGCAGATTGCGGAGCTGATGGAGAAGAACGAACTGTTCCAGACGGAAGCGGACGAAATCTACATGTGCCTGAACTGCGGGCACATTTACACCGGAAAGAAGGTGCCGGAGACCTGCCCCGTCTGCAAACACGACAGGGGCTACTATATCCGCATCGACATGGCCCCCTTCACGAGGGGAACCGCCATTTCCGGATAGCGAAAGCCCATAGGCCGCCGAAAGGCGTCTCCGTCCCCGCCATCCGGCCGAAGGGAAGGCCGAGCCCTTTATGAAATCCGGAAATCAGAACAAAAGCGGGCTGCCCTTAGCGAAAGACCATGGGGCCGAAAGGCGTCTCCGTCTCCGATGCACAGACGATAGGAAGGGTTTGGCGATTTCACGAGCATCGTTATGAGCACTTAGCGCTCGTCTTTTGAGCGCTTACGTGCGATACATGCAAAGCCCTTGGCGAGGTATTTTCGAGCCTTAGTGCTTTGCATAGCGCAGGCAATTTTAGCCGACCTGGTTTGATGGAGGTGAAATTGCCTGCAATAAGCGGCGCAGTGAAATCGTCAAAACCGACGTGTCTGAAATCGGCAGCGGAGGCGCCTTTTGGCGCAGGATACCTTACGGCAAAGGGCGGTCGGTTTTTGTTCGTTACATTTCCGTTTGATTTTTGCTCCCTGGTATTTTATAATAGGACAGAGGAAAACCAAACGGCAAGCAGCGAGTGAATCTGCGAGGGAGAAAAGGACTATGGAACAGGGATTTATCAGGGTGGGCGCCGCCACGCCGCTCATAAGCGTGGCCGACCCGGCCCACAACAGGAACCAGATCGAGGAGCTGTGCAGGGAGGCAGCCGCCAGGCAGGTGAAGGTGCTGGTGTTTCCGGAGCTTTGCCTGACCGGATACACCTGCGGCGACCTGTTTTTGCAGGATACACTGCTGGAGAGCGCCAGGCGGGAGCTTTCCCTGCTTGCGGATCACACGAAGAACCTTGACCTGCTGATCTTCGTGGGGCTTCCCTGGATGCGGGAGGGAAGGCTCTACAATGTGGCGGCGGCGGTGAAGGACGGCCAGATTTTGGGATTGGTCCCCAAGACGGCCATTCCCAATTATTCGGAATTTTACGAGGCCAGGCATTTCGTGAGCGGAAACCGGACTCCCGTTATGGAGAAGGTGGAGCTTTCCGGCGGCATGACCGACTTTGTCCCCATGGGGACGAACCTCCTGTTCTCCTGCATGAATATGGAGGAGCTGGTGGTCGGGGCCGAGATCTGCGAGGATCTGTGGGTGCCGAATCCGCCGGGAAACCGCCATGCGCTGGCGGGGGCCACGGTCATCGTCAACTGTTCTGCCAGCGACGAGACCACCGGGAAGGATGTCTACCGGAGGGAGCTCATCGGGAGCCAGTCGGCCAGGCTGGTGTGCGGCTACGTCTATGCGGATGCGGGGGAGGGGGAGTCCTCCACGGACCTGGTGTTTGCGGGCCACAACCTGATCTATGAGAACGGGACGCTCCTCAGGGAGGCGGAGCGGTTTTCTGGCGGGCTGATCTTTGCCGATCTGGACCTGGAGCGCCTCCGGAACGAGAGACGGCGGCTGACCACCTTCGGCCCTATTGACAGCACCAGTTACATGAAGGTGTCTTTTACTCTGGACAAAGCGCCCCTCACACTGGAGCGGTTCATTGACGCCGCCCCCTTCGTGCCGGACAATAAGGCGGAGCGGGACAAGCGGTGTGAGGAGATTCTGTCCATTCAGGCCATGGGCCTCAAAAAGCGGCTGGCCCACGCCGGATGCAAAAATGCGGTGGTGGGGATTTCCGGCGGTCTGGATTCCACCTTGGCCCTTCTGGTGACGGCCAGGGCTTTCGACCTGCTGAAGCTGGGGCGGAAATGCATCACGGCGGTGACCATGCCCTGCTTCGGGACCACGGACCGGACCTATGCCAACGCCTGCTCCCTCACGGAGATTCTGGGGGCAGAGCTTCGGGAGGTGGACATCCGGGAGGCGGTGTCCCTGCATTTTAAAGACATCGGCCACGATCCGGAGGATCATTCCGTGACTTATGAGAACAGTCAGGCCAGGGAGCGGACCCAGGTGCTCATGGACATCGCCAACAGGAGCGGCGGCATGGTGGTCGGGACCGGCGACATGTCGGAGCTGGCCCTTGGCTGGGCCACCTACAACGGGGACCACATGTCCATGTACGG
>CAJUOF010000324.1 GCA_910587905.1 uncultured Lachnospiraceae bacterium | reverse complement strand
TTACGCCCCCTACGGTGTCTCCTACTCCGCCGCCGACGCGGCGACGCCCGTCATCAACTATGTGGGCTTCCTCGCAGGCTCCGCCACTCCGGCCCAGGGACTCAACATGATCGTCATTCCCAAGGTCTTAAGCTTCGATCCGGCCACCGGCGAGGCCTCCGTGGGACTTTCCATCTATCTGAAGAGCATCTATTACTCTCAGTACCTGATCCCCCACAACGGCCGCGCCGTGGTGCCCAAAGGAAGTCTCATTCCCCAGGAAGACAGTGTCTGCATGGAATTTGTGTCCGGCGGGCTCCTGGACCGGGAGATCAAGCCCCTGGAACTCGGGCCGCCCCACAACGAGGAGACTCTGAAAAACGAATGCGAGACCTCAGGCACCTGCTGCTGCCCCACCTACCAGAAACCGGTGACACCGGATCCCGGCACCGGCGGCAGCACAGGCGGCAATACAGGCGGCGGCACGGCTGTCACACCGCCGCCAGAACACGATGTGGATATAGAAATTGACGATCAGTCTCTTCCGGCTCCCTCCGATTCTCCCGACAGCCTTTTGAACACACTGGCAAGGCTTGGAAGCCTGTAAGGACCCAAGATCCGGCATGCAAAATTTTACACTGCAAAACGCAAAGGAGGGCGGTCACCTTTGACCGCCTTCCTAAATCCTCCGTAACCATTTCCCCTCCGCCTCCCGATATCGTCACGCCGAAAAAACGGCAGCCAAAAATGACTCTTGCCCGTCAAAACTTTCTGGGCTATACTGTAAAAAAACGGGAGACTTTTATGAAAAGCATTTACGACATGACAGAGGCAGAGCTTAGAAATTATCAGACGCAAAAAGAAAAGGAGGTCTCCATGCCGCCGGGAAAGAAGCGGGATCTGGTCCTCAGGACCGTCGTGAAACCTCTGTTAAAAGAAGCGGGATTCCGCACAAAGCGGACAGACTGGTGGAAAGAGCTTTCCGACGGATGGCTTTTTGTCCACCTGCACAATTCCATGAACAACTGCTCCGTGACCGGCTGTGCCTTCCGGTTCCATTTCAGCGCCTCGAAAGCCGGCGAGCTGAAAGACGAGCTTTCCAAACAGTGGATCTACAACCAGGGGAACGACCTTCTGCAGAGGGACTTTCTTCCTTACGCCGGCCTGCTCTCCCCTTTCCACAGGGCGGACATGTACCAGATCGACGGCTATCAGAACTATCTTCCCAAGGACGAGCCGGTGGAACTGATCTTAGAACAGGTCCGCTCCGATTTTGAGAAACACATCCTGCCGTCCCTCGCGAAAATCGGCTCCGTGACCGACTGGGAAGCGCTGCAGGCGGAACGGAAGGCCCTTCTCTGGAGCCGGGAAAATTCCCTTTTAAGGTATTATCATACCGCCTGCATGGGCATCTCTCCCGCCCTTGTCCGGGACAGCCAGCGGCGGCTCGGACTCACCGACGAGGAGGTCCTTTCCCGTCCCGACTGGCTGGAGCAGATCCGGAAGGGTTCCTCCTGGCCGGACGCGGACGTGAAAGCAGCGATCCAAGAGAGCCTCCGGCTCCCCTGACCAGCCTTCACCGCACCTTGATGGCCTTGTGGGGGCACATCTCCTGGCAGCAGAAGCACCGGATACATTTCTTATAGTCATAGACCGGAGGCTCTTTCCGCCCGTTTTGAAAAGAGAGGGCCTTCCCCTCCACCGGACAGCTCTCCACACATACGCCGCATTTCACGCATTTTCCTCTGTCCACATAAGGTTTTTTCTGAAAGATGCGGAAAAACCGGGCCATCCTCACCCACGAACCGCTCCTTACCCGGCGCCGGTCCACGTCGAAATCCGCCTTCCCGAACCTTTTTACAGCCTCCGCCGTGGAAATCCCGACAGCCCCTCCGTCCGTCGCCAGGACAAGTTCCACCCGCTCCTCCTGCCAGACGCCGAGCCCCAGCTTTTCCCCTTGGTAATTGGTCGGCACCAGCTCCGGCTTCAGGTTGATCAGGCGGCAGAATACGCTGTCCAGCGCCACCGGGTCCCGGGACATGAGCAGGACGTTCATGGGGACCGGGTCTCCGGAGGTGGGGCCGTTTCCCTCCATGGCCACGATGCCGTCCATGATGTAGAGCCTCGGCTTCAAAAAACGATTCAAGTCCGCCAGCATCCTCGCAAAGCTGTCGGCATTTGGGTACACCGTATGGCCCTTGGCTTTGTGAAGGCCGTGAATGCAGCCATACATATTTTTCACGGCCCCCGTGATCCGCTCCAGAGCGTGGGTCTTCATCTTACACACATTGACGATGGCATCCGCCTCCATCACCTCCCTCGACACAAAGAAGCTCTTCGCCTGCACGCCCTTCTCATAGGGAACCTCCCCCATTCCGGCAAAATCCACCAGCGGCACCCTGTATCTTTCCAGAACCACATCCATCCCCACGGCGGCGGCCGCGGCCGTCGCCTGTCCCACTCCGCAGGAATCTCCCGCCATGATCTTTCTCACTCCCGCCTCCCGAAGAAGCCTGGCCGCCGCCCCCATCACCGCCGGATGAGTCACCACAGCCCTGGAAAGCTTCGCCTTTCGCACCAGGTTCGGCTTTAGGAGCACCTTTTCCTCCGGCCCGACAAGCGTCCCCATACCCCCCAGCGCCTCCACGCCCGTCTTAAGAGCCTGATAAACCGTTTCCTCCTCATAAGAATCACAGGGCATCAGCACCACCCTGCTCCGCTCCTGCCCCTCGGCAATCTGCATTTCCATCTCCGCCTTCCTTTCCCATCCCAAACTGTCCTGAATTTTCCGTTGAAATTTCCTCTCTGATTTGCTACAATCTACTATACTGCTTATGATAAAGGAGTCTTTCCCATGAACCGAACCGTCAACCTGCTGGAGGGAAAAATCTTCCCCGCCCTCGCCTCCCTGGCGCTCCCCATCATGCTCACCTCCCTGGTGCAGATGGCCTACAACTTAACCGACATGATCTGGATCGGCCGCTTAAGCGCCGGAGCTGTGGCCGCCGTAGGCGCCTCCGGCATGTTCTCCTGGCTCTCCCTGGGGCTCGGCCTCATCGCCAGCACCGGAGGGCAGATTCTCGTCGCCCAGAAACTCGGGGCAGGCGACCGGGAGGAAGCCGTCTCCTACGCCCGCATCTCCATTCAGATGGGCATTTCCCTCTCCCTCCTGTTCGGCCTTTTTTGCGTTCTTTTGAACCGTCCGCTGATCGGATTTTTCCGGCTGAATTCCGGCTCCGTCGTGGCGGACGCCAGAATCTACCTGGTCATTACCTGCGGCCTCGTGATCTTCCCTATCCTGAATCAGATCCTCACCAGGCTCCTCACCGCCATGGGAAACAGCCGGACGCCGTTTCTGGCGAATGCTGCCGGCATGGTCTTAAACATCCTTTTGGATCCGCTCCTCATTTTCGGTCTCGGTCCCGTACCCGCCATGGGTGTGGCCGGAGCGGCTGCCGCCACCGTCGGCTCCCAGGCTTTCGTGTTTCTCTTATTCTTCCTCTGCGTCCGCCGGGAACCGGTCATCTTTTCCCATATCAAGCTCCGGACCAAACCGGACGGCCGCCGGGTTCGGGCCATATTTCGCATCGGCCTTCCCTCCTCCCTTCAGAACATGGCCTTCTCCGCCATTTCCATGTGCATCGCGAGGATGATCGCCGGCTGGGGCGACGCCGCCGTGGCGGTCCAGAAGGTCGGGAGCCAGATCGAGTCCATCTCCTGGATGACCGCAGAGGGCTTCTCCGCCGCCGTGAACGCCTTCACCGCCCAGAACTTCGGAGCCGGAAATCACTCTCGCATAAGAAAAGGCTACCGGATCTCCATGACCGTCATCATCCTCTGGGGACTGCTCTGTAATCTCGTGCTCTTTACCCTGCCGGGCCCTATTTTTCGGTTCTTCATCCCGGACGCCGAGGTCCTCCCTATGGGCATCCAATACCTAAAAATCCTAAGTCTTTCCCAGCTTTTCATGTGTGTGGAGATCACCACCGCCGGAGCCTTTTCCGGCCTGGGCAAGACCCTGCCTCCTTCTCTGGTGGGAATCGTCTTTACCTCCCTGCGGATCCCGGCCGCCATGGTCCTCTCGCAAACCTCCCTGGGACTTGACGGTATCTGGTGGTGCATCACCGTTTCCAGCATGTTAAAGGGCAGTCTCCTGTTCCTATGGTTCCTCCTGTCGGGGCTTCCAGGGAACCGTCCGCCCAAAAAAGCTCCTCACTCTGGCCACTGATGCCTTCGCCGCTGTTGGGCGTCTCCCTGGAATACCAGAAGTCCGCCGCAAACAGGGCCATAAGCAGAACGCACAGCAAAATCCGCACCTTCATGGAAAGCCGTTTGATCCCCGTCTCCATGATCAGAGGCGCCAGGATGTAGATGAACGCACATCCCCCCAGGCCAAACACCAGAAGACCCTCGGCGCAAATCCTTCCGTTTAATTGCAGGAAATAGCCGCTGTAATCCCACCAGCGGATGCCGTACATCTGCTCCAGCGCGAAGCTGGTTCCATATTCCACGACACCGCAGATTAGGACCGTCATAAAGAACGTGGCCACCGGACGGTCCCTCAGCTTCTTGAGAAGTACCAGTACCAGAACTCCGCCGGAGCCATAGATCGGGAGCCAGGGCCCGTAAAAGACGCCCCGATTGACAAATTCCCCGCTCTGGACCAGATGGAGCCCTACCTCCCAGCACCAACCTGCAAAGGAAAAGATAAAGAACAGAAGAACGATCCCTGTGATCCCATATTTGCAGTGGTAATTGATCCCGGGCCGCTTGATGCGAAGCTCCTCCGGAACCGTGAAAAGAACTGCCGGATATTCCTCGAACACGTCAAGCTCCGCTTCCCTCGCCCGCTCCCTCTGCGCTTTCCAGTCGCTCCCCTCCGCAAGGACTGCTTCCCGCTCAAAGGCCGCACGGAGTTCCTCTTCCTGCGGCGGACAGGTCAGGTAAGCATCCGTAAACACATGGCAATACGCGGCCCCCTCTGCAAGAGCCTGCTCCCTGAGCGCCAGGTAAAGCCCCGCCCTGGCTCCGGCCTTGTACGCATTCGCATAGAAAATATCTACCAGCCCCAGGGTGAGAAAGCTCAGCAGATGCCAGCCCAAAAACGAACAGTCCAAAAGGAACGCCCGCCATTTATTTCCCTTCATCATCTTCCGGGAGACCCGGATGGCCTCCCGACCCTTCAAATTGGGATTTTCCGCCGCCAGATAAGGCACCATCAGATACGAGTAGCCCTTGACCCAGCCTCCGATGATCGTCAGAGACCAGAGCCACTGATAGAGAAATTTTCGGAGCATGATGAGGGCCACCCGCCACATGCGGCCGATCTTGTACAGGAAAAAAAGTCGATTTCCTTTTGTGTCCTTATAGGTATGCGCTTCCAGAAAAAACCGACAGCTTCCCACCTGGATGATGTTCCGCACCAGGAGCCACCAGAAAAACAGGAGGGCTACTCCCACCGCCGCAGAAATGAGGGACAGCCATGCCCCCTCCAAAATCGGCTCCAGAAACAGGGCAATCATGCCGGAAAACACGGAGCCGGTAGCCACGGTCCTGTTAAAGATGGCAGAAAACACGCCCTCCTTGTAGGGGCTCCTCTCTATGACCTCCTGCTCCTCCTCACTCCGTTTTTCAAACTTTTCCAGAAGATAATCCAGCGGCTTTTTCTCCCGAATGTCATTAATGTCAAAAACCGTATTTTCCTGGACTGTATCGATCACCTCTTTCGAGGAGTCGTAGGAAAATACGGCAGAAAAGGTGTCATTATTGCTGCCCGCCAGAAAGCTCACGACAAAACAGATGGCAATCACCCGCCAGTAATGCTTTTTCATGATGCCCCTGCTGGTTCTCTTCAGTTCCCGTCTGCTCCACATATTCATTCCGCCCCATATTTTCAAAAATATCTCTTTATTATACCATAAAGTTCGGAATCTGTATAGATGGAGATAATTATAGTCAAATCCCTCTCCATTGCAAGGATTCGACATTTATGTTATACTATATGACGGTTCAAATGCCGACAACAGGAGGAAAACCGATTGAAAATCCAAGAATCTGCCGAAAATTATCTGGAAACCATTTTGATTCTCAGTCAAAAAAACGGCAACGTCCGTTCCATCGACATCGCCAATGAACTGGCATTTTCCAAGCCCAGCGTCAGCGTCGCCATGAAAAACCTGAGAAATGCAGGGCATATTCTGGTAGATGAGGACGGCTACATCACCCTGACCGAATCCGGCCGCCAGATCGCCGAAACCATCTATGAGCGGCATACCCTGCTCTCCGACTGGTTCATCCAATTGGGCGTTTCGGAAAAGACTGCAAAAGAAGACGCCTGTCGGATTGAACACGTCATCAGCGCAGAGAGCTTTTCTGCTGTAAAAAAGCATGTGGCCGGCCGGAAGTGACTGTTTTCCACCTTCTCCGGCCGGCCCATGAGTTTCTTTCAACAATTCCTCCTATAAAATATGGGAAACGCAAATTTCTTTCAAAAAGCTTTTCCCGGAAATTCCACCCTTGATCCCGAAATAATCCAGAATCGTGGCACCGATATCGGCAAAGGTCTCCCTTGTCCCGATGTCCGCCCCTGCCTTAATGGGGCCTCCCGCCATGACAAGCGGTACATACTCCCGGGAATGATCCGTCGAAGGCGTCGAAGGGTCACAGCCGTGGTCTGCCGTGATCATCAGGACATCCTCCTCTCCCAACAAAGCGAGAAGCTCCGGAAGCCGCCTGTCAAAATACGTCAGAGCCTCCGCATAACCGTCCACGTCATTCCGGTGTCCGTAGAGCATATCATAATCCACCAGGTTCGTAAAACAAATCCCTTCAAACTCCCGCTTCATATAGGCGATGGTTTTGTCGATCCCGTCGGCATTCCCCGACGTGCGGATAAATTCCCCGATTCCCTTTCCCGCAAAAATGTCATTGATTTTTCCCACCGCCAGGACTTCCTTCCCATGGGCGAGCAAAACGTCCAGCATGGTGTCCTTCGGCGGAAGCAGAGAAAAATCATGGCGCCGCTCCGTCCTCTTAAAGCTTCCCGGCTCCCCCTCAAAGGGTCTTGCGATCACCCGGCCCACGCCGAACGTTCCGACGCAAAGCTCCCTGGCCGTCTCACAGATCTCATAAAGCTCCTTCACGGGAACCACCGACTCATGGGCTGCCACCTGAAAGACGCTGTCCGCTGAGGTATAGACAATCAGCGCTCCCGTCCGCATATGCTCCTCCCCAAAATCCCGGATCGCATCCGTCCCGGAATAAGGCCGGTTGCAGAGAATCCCTCTCCCGGTCCGCCTCTCAAACTCGTCCAAAAGCTCCCTGGGAAACCCTTCCGGGAATAAAGGCATGGGCGTCTTTGAGACAAGGCCCGCAATCTCCCAATGTCCGGTGGTCGTGTCCTTCCCTTTCGAAGCCTCCCCAAGGCGGCCAAAGGCCCCGGCATACCCGCATCCACCCGAAGAACCTCCGGCGCGCTCCGCCGCCCTCACCGGATCCGGATACCAATCCCGCACGCCGTCAATGGCGCCAAGCCCCAACCGCTCCATATTGGGCATCGAAAAACGGCTGCTCCCCGCACAGGCCCGGAGCGTGTTGCTCCCCTCGTCCCCGTAATCCTTCGCATCCGGCATCTCCCCGATCCCAACGCTGTCCAACACAATCAAACATACACGCTTCATCGAACTTCCCCCTTCCAAATGCAATCTGCTATCCTGTTGCCTCTCCTTCTTTTATTATATCGGGAGGCAAAACGGATGGCAAGCGGGAGTTTTCAAAAAGTGAGGGAAGCGGGAGGGGATTACTTTCGGCCGGCCGCGCCGCACCCGGGGCAACCGGAACAGCCGCCGGAGCAGCTTCCACAGGATTTCCCCCGCTTTTTGTCCCTCCAGATGCTTCGCACCGCCAAAAACACCAACAGAAGGACCGCCAGCCCGATCAGTATGGTTGACAGGTTCCCATATAATAATTCCAACATTATGCTGTCCCTCTTTCTTAAATAAGTTAGGTTATTCTAACTTCCAACTACAGGTTAACATCGGTCTCATCGTTTGTCAAGCCCCCGCCGCATCTTTTTTCCAGGATTTCCGACAGAGCGCTTTTGCTGCTGGTATGGCACCGCACCACTTCGATCTTGGAACGCCTGGCTTCATCCACCGCACATTTGATCATTTTGTGGGATACGGTATTGGTAAACAGCACCAGAAGATCCGGTTTTCCGATCTGCTTATCCATCCCGGCTGCCATCTG
>CAJUOF010000323.1 GCA_910587905.1 uncultured Lachnospiraceae bacterium | reverse complement strand
GCATACGAGATTCGGTTACGTGACTGGAGTTCAGACGTGTGCTCTTCCGATCTGATCTGTCAATTTCTTTCCGACAAAACACCTGCGTCCGTCCCCGCCGCAGGCCCCTCAACAAAGGTATTGTACTACCGCAGGAGAGAATGAGCAAGGAAAATTTTATTGACAAACCAGCCCTTCATGATACAATAAGTTAAACATCACTATACTTTTATTTTGCGAAAAGGGATGAATATGAACATTTCACAGATTACAGGTCAGAATATTAAGAAGGTCCGAATTGCAGAGGGCATGACACTGGATCGTCTGGCAAAGCGGATTCACAAAAGCAAATCCACTCTTTCCAAATATGAACAAGGTACCGTAAAAATTGATCTGGAAACCTTGAAAGACATTTCAGATGCGCTTGCCGTGTCCATCCACCATCTTCTGCCTTCCTTTTCTTCAGATTCTTTGCCGGAAATTGCCTCTGTCCTTCCCCCTTTTCAGCATCATAATGGGGACCATGCTTCTCTTATAACGCTGTACCTCTATTTTATCGGAGGAGCAAAAAACAAAGTGCGGATTGTCTGCTTTCAGATATAGATTTAGCTCCGGATGAAACCATGCTCGCCGCTCTGCAGTTTTCCAGACAGGAACTCAGCGACATCCGCAAACGAAATGCGATCTATTCTTCTGCAAGGCCCCGGGAATATGATCGATACTGGAATTTCTAACATTCATTTTTTCACATCGGCAGCAATCTCAGGCTTTTCTTTTTTCAGAAAAAATTCGTCTCAAACAATCCTTTATTTGAAACTCACCCCCTTTCGAGGTCAAGCCAAATCAAATCCCTTTCCATTGACATCGGGGACTCCCCGTGCTACTATGAGAACGGAATTTCCGCCGGGCGCTTCCGGCGGTACAACTAAAATAACGGGAGGAATCATCGGCTATGAAACGATTATCAAAAATCACCGCCCTCTTGCTTGCGGCGGCGTTCCTTCTCGCCGGCTGCGGCGGCAAGTCGGGAGACGGCGGGGAGAGCGGCGGACAGGGCGGGGGAACCGGCAGAGAAGCCGGGACAGAAGCCAGCGTCGACGCAACCACCATGCGGCTGGAAAAGACAGTGGGAGACGTGACCGTGTGGGATGAGAAAGAAGAGATCCAGGAACTCCAGGAAAAGCTCCCCCTCTACAGCGGCTACCAGCTCTTCACCCAGGCAGAAAGCTACGGCTGGATCAACCTGGACGACACGAAACTTGCCAAAATGGACAAAGAGAGTGCCGCCTCCGTCCAGAAAGAAGACAAACACCTGACGCTCACGGCCAAACAGGGGAGCCTGTTTTTCAACGTGACGGAGCCCCTGGCCGAGGATGAGACCATGGAGATCGAGTTCGGCGATATGATCGTGGGCATCCGCGGAACCTGCGGCTGGGTCAGCGCCGCCGCTCCCCGTGCGGTCTACATCCTGGAGGGAACCGTGACCTGTGAGATTCCCGGTGAGGGCTTGAGCGCCCAGGTCTCCGCCGGGGAGATGGCTTATCTGGTCAAAAGCACGGAAAACCGCATCGAAGTCCAGCCCTTCACCCGGATGGACATCCCCCGGTTCGTGCTGGACGAGCTGGACAGCGACCTGGTACAGAGCATCCCCGAGTCGGAACCGGAGACCGAATCCCCGACGCCGGAGACGGAAGCGGTGGATACCGGAGTCTACACCCTGCCCATGTCCTCGGCAGACTTTGAAGAACTCATGCGGAGCAGCCAGACCGACCAGCCGATCACCATCCAGGCCGGCGCCGGGGACAACACCCTGACTATCGACGGCTTCACCAGCGTGTTCGGACACCTGATCCTGGACGAGGGCGTCACCCTGTCCATCTCCGAAAACGCCCAGTTAAACATTTACGGGACCCTGGAAGTGCGCTCCGACCTCTCCAACGACGGGTTCCTCTGGGTT
>CAJUOF010000322.1 GCA_910587905.1 uncultured Lachnospiraceae bacterium | reverse complement strand
TCCTCACTGGACCAGGAACCGATCCTCCGGCTGGCCACCTCACTGGAGGAACATCCCACAATCAAAATCTCTCCCTCCGAAAGCTCTGCCACTTCCCAGAGCTCATCGAATACCTGTCTGGCCTGACTTCTTATCTCATCTATCCTGTCAAATGCTTCTTCTGATACGCCGTTCATTCCTGCTCTCCTCTTCTTTCTACATTTTTTACTTTTTCTTCCTGTTCCGATTTGTTTCCATTATAAACACAAATTCCTTGAAATGTAAAGGGAATGCTCCCAGAAGAAACCTTTGTGTGTCCGCCGATTTCTCCCCGCATCTATTCTTCCTGAATTCCATGGTTTTCCAAAAAGGAGAAGACGGTTCCATAATACAGGGCCGGCTCTTTGTCCTGTACCTGCACATGACCTGCCCCCTCCACCATCAAAAGCTCCTTCTCCCCGGACGCTGCCTCATAAAGCTCCTCTGTCATTTCCGGCGGTGTAAATACATCCTCCGTCCCGTGAATAAACAGCAGCGGAAGGGAGGTTCGTTCCACCGCGTCCAGGGCCGATGCCTCTTTCAGACTATAGCCTCCCCGAAGCTTTAACATAAGAGAGGCGCCGGGAAGTAGCGGAAAAGCCGGCAAATGAGCCCACTCTCTCATCTGCTTGGCAAACATCTGGTAGGCATCCGTGTAAGCGCTGTCCGCCACAATGGCCTTCACTGCTTCCGGAAGCGCCTCCTCGCCGGACATCATCAGGGCACAGGCCGCCCCCATGGATTGTCCATGGATGGCTATTTCTGCTTCCGGATCCTCGGCCAAAATCAGTTCCAGCCAGAGCAGGTTGTCCAGCCGGTCCGTCCACCCCATACCGATAAAATCGCCTTCACTCTTTCCGCTGCAGCGCATATCCGGAATCAAAATCTGATACCCCTCCTTTGCATACCGGCAGGCAATGGGATACATCTCTTCCTTCCAGCCGGTGTAGCCGTGGAGCAGCAGCACCCATTTGTGCCCCGCCTGCTCCTTCGGCTGATAAAACATCTGTCCCACCAGCCTGTAACCATCCTCCGTCGTCACTGTGAGAAGCTTTGCATCAGCCTCCTCCAGCCATTCCCTCGTCTCATCTTTGGATTCCGCCCGGTTTTCCACAATATCGTCCGTCTGTACCAGCGCCTCCATGCCCTCCTCCGTCAGATCTTCAAATGCCTGAAGCTTTTTCATGGTCTCCGGCACCAATGCCACATTTACCAAAATATTGCATGCAATTATGTACACCGCCACAACAACTGCCGCCAAAATTATCAGCGGCCTCTTCCATTTTCTCCGTCTCCCCATGCCACCTACCTCTTTTTGTTCCCCGCTTTACCTCCTTCATTATACCACAGTTCCTCCACCGGAAAAAGACAGTAAAAGTTGTCATCATATACGACAAAAGGGTGCCGAATCTCTCCGGCACCCTCTGACAATTACACTGGCCTTCTATAACATCGCAAGAATCTCTTCCTTCGGCTGAGCTCCCACCGACTGAGCCGCCACCTTGCCGTCTTTCATGACCACCAGAGTCGGAATACTCATGACTCCAAACTGAGAAGCCAACTCCGGCTGCTCGTCCACATTGATCTTCCCCACCCGGATATCCGCCCGTTCCTCCGCAATCTCATCAACAACGGGAGCTACCATACGACAGGGGCCGCACCAAGCCGCCCAAAAGTCCAGTAGCACCGGCTTCCCGCTCTCCACAACTTCTGTTTGAAAATTGTCCCTCGTAACTGTAATCACTGACATAACAATCCCTCCTAACATGTTTGGCCTTGTTTTCTCTCAGTATTTGCCTTCACTCTCCTGCATATACACGGTAAAGTAATTATAGTTTACTACACTTTCCGCTTTCTGGCAATTTAGACTTGAAGAATTTTTCTCCAGGCATTACAATAAAGGAAACAAACGCAAGGAGGCTTCTCTTATGATTAAAAACAGAAAACATGGCCATATCGGTCTCGCTACCAACGATGTGGAAACAGATGCCAAATGGTATATCGACGTGTTGGGCTTTGAGGTGATCGGCAAATTCCCCAATGGTTCCGGAAGCAATGTCTATTTTCTGAAGAACTGCGATGTCGTCTATGAGATGTACCAGGCGGAGCCGCCTCTTTCCCCGGAAATTGCCGGAAAGATCGATCATTACAGCTTTGATTCCACGGACATTGAGGCAGATTACAAATACTGTGTGGACCAGGGTTATACCATCACGACGAACGGCATCGAAGAGCTGCCTACTTTCTGGGAAAAGGGTGTCCGCTATTTCAAAATCGCGAGCCCTACCGGTGAACAGCTGGAATTCTGCCAAATCCTGTAAAGAACTTGTAAAACAAATATGCATTGAATTTTGCACTTGCAATTCTATCAACCATGTATTACAATACTCACAGGTAATACACTATCTTTAAATTAAGAGAAGGAGGATTCTATTATGGCACACGTAATTTCTGACGAATGTGTAGCTTGCGGTACCTGCGCTGACGAATGTCCCGTATCCGCAATCACCGAGGGCGACGGAAAGTATGAAATCAACGCTGATGAGTGCGTAGACTGTGGTTCCTGTGAAGCTGTATGTCCTACAGGCGCTATTTCCGCCGAATAATCATCAACATGCGTACATAGAAACAGCCGGCAGGGTTTTGCCGGCTGTTTTCTTTTTATGCACAGGGGCAATTGTTTTTTGTTAAAGACTGCATAGCAAACGTCCTTCCATGGCATACTATCTGCAAAATGGAGCCGACCCAAAAACGCTCCCCAAACATACAGGAGGACGACTTATGAAAATTTTGTTTTATGATGCCAAGCCTTATGACCAGGATACATTTGAAAAACTGCTTCCCAAATTTTCGGGCATCACCATAGATTTTCTCAAAACAGATATCTCTCCCAGAACGGCGCCCCTGGCGAGGGGCTACGACGCCATCTGTGCATTTGTCAATTCTAATCTGAGAAAAGCCACCCTTGATGTGCTCCATGAATGCGGCATTCGTCTACTCCTCATGCGCTGTGCCGGTTTCAACAACATCGACCTGGAAACAGCAAAAAAGTACGATATGACCATTCTCCGGGTACCCGGCTATTCTCCCGAGGCGGTCGCCGAACATGCCATCGCGCTGGCATTGGCCGTCAATCGTCATCTCCACAAATCTTACATTAAAGTGCGGGAAAACAATTTCAGCCTGGTAGGGCTCATGGGCTTTAACTTTCATCAGAAAACAGCAGGGATCATCGGCACCGGAAAGATTGGCGCAGCCATGGCAAAACTCTGTCACGGCTTCGGCATGAGGGTACTGGCCTACGACATGCACCGCCATCCCGACCTTGACTTTGCAAACTATGTGGAACTGAATGAACTGCTGGCCGCCAGCGACCTAATTTCCCTTCACTGTCCCCTCACGGACTCCACCTATCATCTGATCAACAGGGATACCATTGAAAAAATGAAAGACGGCGTGATTTTAATCAACACCTCCCGCGGTGGTCTGATCAAAACGGAAGACCTGATCCTCGGCATCCGTGCCCGGAAGTTCTTCGGTGTCGGTCTGGATGTCTACGAAGAGGAAACCCAAAACGTCTTTGAGGACCGTTCCGATGAGATTCTGGAGCATTCCGTCACAGCGAGACTTCTATCCTTCCCCAACGTGGTCATTACCTCCCACCAAGGCTTTTTCACCCAAGAAGCACTGGACGCCATCGCTGATACCACGTTGAGCAATGCGAAAGGATACGAGGCCGGGGAGATTTCTCCCGGAAATGTGGTAAACCCTTAAACTTTCCGTCCAAGACTTTAGGAATCTTTCCGCCGCCCCCAGGGAAACCGGCTCTTTTTCGCGCTCCGGACCGGCACCCTGGTGGCGGCCGCCTCACTCCTCTGCCGCTGTACCCGCTGACAAGCCCGTATGGTCTCATCCAGCTTGCGATACCGCTCTTCCTCCCGCTCTTCCCGGTCCCGCATCAGATAATTCATCTCCTTGACCAGCTTTTCAGAGACGGTTCCACCGACCTCCTTACTGAGAATATCCTGATTTCTCCGAAGAGCTTCCGCCAGCACGTCTGTCATAATAGTCTGAAATTGCTGCATTTTTTCCGGTGAGGCCGCCAGGCTGCCGCTTCCCACCAAATCCAAGGCTGTCTGTGCATCCTCTTTTGACTCCTCTGTTTCTGTACTTTCAGAAACAGAATGCGCCGGCTCCCCAGCCTGTTCACTTTCCTCCGGTTGCTCCGTTTTCCCGGCTTGTCCAATACCCTCCGCCAATTTTCCGGTCATCTTTTCCAATACCGCCTCTGTCATGGGACCTGACGCGCTGGCAGAAAGCCGCCCCGAAAGTTTCTCCAAACGTTCCACCCGAGTGGACGAATCCGGTTTATCCTGTTCTCGCTCTCCACCACTATGTAACATCGTCTCTCCCTCATCTGCAGCTTTTTCTTCTGTCTGTCCTTCTAAAACCTGAAACCGTTTCTCTGCACCTTTCAAAGTCTCTGCTCCCTTCAAAGTCTCGGCAGCTCTCCGCTCCTCTTCTCCTGAGGACTCCATGTTGGGCGCATTTTCGGGAAAATTCGACAATAAAAATCCAGCCTCATCCGCCTTCTTTTCCGGTCCGTACTCTTCCTTCAGACTGGTTTTGATGGCCTTTAGCTGGTATCCTAGTTCCTTTAGCTCTTTTATCCTCTGAAACAGCGCAAGCTGCTTCTCCGTATAGTAGCGATGTCCCAACTCGTTCCTGGGTATTTCCAGTTTTAATTCTTCCTCCCAATACCGTAACACATGGGCCTCCACGTTCAGTTCCCGTGAAGCCTCGGAAATTAAATAATGAGTCAACTTTAGGAAAGCTCCTTTCCGATTGCTTTCCGGACGGACTCCGCCCGGCGATAAGCCCATTATATCAAAACTATGCCGGTTTGCAATGGGTTTAATCCGGCATTCAGCGATTTTTTTTCTGATTCTTTCGCGTCTTTGTCGATTTTTTTCGAATACTGTACCCAAAACTTCCTATGGCCTCAGAAAGGCCACAGTAAGCGCCGTGGGAGTAGGCCAGCGGTCTTGCCTCCTCAAAGCAAAACCGTCCCTTTTCGTCCATCAGAACTTCGTCCACCAAAATCG
Organism: uncultured Lachnospiraceae bacterium; assembly: GCA_910587905.1. Classification (GTDB taxonomy): domain Bacteria; phylum Bacillota; class Clostridia; order Lachnospirales; family Lachnospiraceae; genus Lientehia. The sequence goes on along the minus strand of CAJUOF010000322.1, from coordinate 3,609 downwards.
CTTTTACAAGGGCCAGGAACATATGGTGAGAGCCAAGCTCCAGAACTTCCGTCACTTGGCATTCCACATTCACCGGACTTTCCAGGACAATCGGCGCCTTCACTGCCGATGCCTCCCCCGGTGTCAGGCCGGTTTCCCTCCATTTATCCACATCCCTGCCACTTTTCACACCGCAAAAATCCACGTCCCGCGCCATAGCCTCCGTAGTGAGATTGATCACAAACTCTTCGGTCTCCCGAAGCATATGGTAAGAATACCGTTCCGGACGCACAGAGACATACGCCATAGGCGGATTGGTACAGACAGTCCCCGTCCACGCTGCAGTAAACAGGTTCTTCCGCCCCTCCCTGTCCTGACAGCTCACCAAAACTGCCGGGACCGGGTAAATAAAATTCCCCGGCTTCCAGATTTCCTTCCCCATCTCCGCCCTCCTCACCTGTAAACGTCCATATTTTCTCAGCTAAGACTTCTCCATATTGACAAACTTGGTATAATCCGGCAGCCACACCAGATTCACCGTCCCTGTGGGGCCGTTCCTCTGTTTCGCGATAATGATCTCCGCAATGTTGGGATTTTCCGTGTCCTTGTTGTAATAATCGTCCCGGTAAATAAACATCACCACATCGGCATCCTGCTCAATGGCTCCGGATTCCCGAAGGTCCGAAAGCATCGGCCGTTTGTCATTTCTGCTCTCCACCGCACGGGAAAGCTGAGATAAGGCGATGACCGGAGCCCCCACCTCCCTGGCAAGAGCCTTTAAAGAACGAGAAATCTCGGAGATCTCCTGCTGTCGGTTGTCCGAGCTGCGCCTGCTGCCGGACATGCGCTGCAGATAGTCGATGATAATCAAGTCCAAACCAAACTCCAGCTTGAACTTCCGACACTTAGAGCGCAGCTCCGACACAGAAATGCCCGGCGTATCGTCGATGATCAGTTTTGAGTTTCCGATGACCCCCACGCTCTCTACCAACTGTTCCCAGTCGGAATCAGACAAATTTCCGGTTCGAAGCGCCTGGGAATCCACCCTGGATTCCATGGAAAACAGTCGATTCACCAGTTGTTCCTTCGACATTTCCAAACTGAAGATCGCCGTTGTATAATTCTTCCTGAGGGCCACATGCTGGGCAATATTTAATACAAACGCCGTCTTCCCCATGGACGGACGGGCCGCCACCAGCACAAGGTCCGAGGGCTGCAGTCCGGAGAGCTTATAATCCAGGTCACTAAATCCAGTGGGAATCCCGGTAATAGCGCTTTTATTCCTCGACGCTTTCTCAATCCGCTCCAGCGTATCCAGAGCGATCTGGCGAATCGGTGTAAAATCGCCGCTTGTCCGGTTTTTCAAGAGCTCAAAAATCTTTTTTTCTGTCTCCTCCAGAATGGTATCCAGAGGCTCTGAGGCCGCATAGCACTCGTCGGCGATCTCCTCGTTGGCCTTAATCAGTCTTCGAAGCATCGCCTTTTCATAGACAATGGCTGCGTACTGCCCGGCGTTGACCGAGGTGGTAACCCCCGCGATCAGATCCCGGAGAAATTCCACACTGCTGACCTCCGGAGGTGCCTTCCTCTCCCGCAGGCGCTCTTGAAGAGTCACCAGATCCACCGGCTTCCCCTCCGTATACAGCTCCACCATAGCCTCAAAGACAGCCCCAAAGCGTCTGTCATAAAAATCGTCTGCATGGATGGTCTCCACTGCTGTCACAATGGCATCCCGATTCATCAGCATGGCTCCCACCACCGCCTGTTCCGCCTCAATGCTATGAGGCTGTATCCGCCTGATCAGAGCCTCCTCCATGAATTCCTCCTTACCTGCTTACCACTGATATGGGCTTTGCCTTTCTTTCGTCTCTTCTATGCCTCTTCTATGCCTCTTCTATGCCTCCGACACATGTACCTTGAGCTTCGCCGTCACCTCCCGGTGAAGCTTCACCAGCACCTCATGAGTTCCCAAGGTCTTGATGGGCTCCTGAAGCTGCAGTTTCTTCTTGTCCAGCTCCATGCCATACTGGGCCTTCGCCGCCGCCGCAATCTCCTTTGTGGAGACAGATCCAAAAACCTTTCCCCCTTCACCGGACTTCACCGCCAATTCCACCGTACAATCAGAAAGCTTCACCGCAAACTCCTTCGCTGCCGCGAGCTGCTCTGCCGCCACCTTGTCCGCATGGGCCTGCCGGAGTTTTAAATCATTTAAATTTTTTGCATCGGCCGGTGCGCCAAGCTTCTTCGGCAGAATATAGTTCCTCGCATACCCGTCGTTTACCTTTACGATCTCCCCCTTTTTTCCCAGGGACTTCACATCTTCCAATAATACAACTTCCATCTTAAATTTCTCCTCCATCCAGCATATTTTTAATCGTCTCTTTGACCCGCGCCTTCGCCTCTTCCACGGTACAGTCTTTAAGCTGTGCTCCGGCCACGCTCATGTGGCCGCCGCCCCCAAGCTTCTCCATAATAATCTGCACATTGACCTCGTCAATGGAACGGGCGCTTAAATAAATCTTATTCTGAAACTCAGTGAGGACGATCGACGCTTTGATTCCGATGATATTTAAAAGTTCATTGGCTGCCTGTGCACCGATAATGGTCGGGCTCTCCACCCCTTCTGCCGGACACACGCTGATGGCAAAAGCATTCTCAAAAATCTCCGCATGGCGCACAGCCTCCGCCTTCGCCTTATAGTCCGACATGCTGTCCCGGAAAATCTTCCGCACCCTGGTCACGTCGGCCCCGTTTCTTCTGAGGAATGCTGCCGCCTCAAAGGTTCGCACTCCTGTCTTGTTGACAAAATTGTTGGTATCAATGACAATGCCAGAATACATCGCGTCAGCCTCGGCTTGGCGAATACGGATATTATCGCCGATATACTGCAAAATCTCCGCCACCATCTCACAGGCAGAGGACGCATAGGGCTCCACATAGGAAAGCACTGCGCCGGAAATGCTGTCGCTGGTCTGCCGATGATGATCCAAAACCACCATCGTCGGAATGATGCCCAGGAGCGGCGAACACTCCGTAAGACTGGGCCGGTTTACATCCACCACCACCAAAAGTGCGCTGTCATCGGCCAATGTGATGGCCCGCTCTCCCCGGACAAACATGTCTTCCGGGTAATCCGGATTATTCATAAAACGCTCCAGAACAGGACGGACCGAGGTGGTAATATCATTGAGTACAATATAGGCCTTCTTATTTAAAGTGACGCAGGCCCGATAAATACCAATGGCCGCCCCCAGCGAATCCGCATCGCCGATCTTGTGACCCATGATAAAGATTTTCTCCCTGGTCTCCAAAAGCTCTCTCAGGGCATGGGCTTTTACACGGGCTTTCACACGTGTATTCTTCTCCTGGGATTGAGACTTTCCGCCGTAATAATTGATGGTCTCCCCATCTTTCACCACAGCCTGGTCACCGCCTCTTCCCAGCGCCATATCGATGGCTGTCCTGGCATATTCATAATTCTGGATATAGCTTCCTCCCCCCATCCCCAGGCCAATCGAGAGAGTCACCGCCATGTCATTCCCGATATTGACCGTCTTCACATCCTCCAAGAGGGAAAACCGGGAAGCCGTCAAGGTCTCCATATACTGTTTTAGATCGGAAGAGCGTCGT
>CAJUOF010000321.1 GCA_910587905.1 uncultured Lachnospiraceae bacterium | reverse complement strand
TCCATGATGGTGAAGGAAAGGCTCTTGTCCATGCCCATGCCGATCAGGTAGATCATGATGTCGTCACGGGTACAGATGGCCGTCTGGATGGTGGCCTGGCCGCTTAAGATCAGGTCCTGGGCGTTCCCCAGCCACACGTCCGTCCCGTGGGCCAGCCCGGCGATCCGCACCAGGTCCGAAAAACAGGTGGGCTTTGCGTCGATCAACATCTGCATGGCGAAATCCGTGCCAAACTCCGGAATCCCCAGGGCCCCCAGCTTGCAGCCGCCGATGTCCTCCGGCTCGATCTTAAGGGCCGACGTGTTCTGGAACAGGCTCATGACCTCCTTCGAATCCAGCGGGATCTCCCTGGCATTAAGGCCCGTCAGATCCTCCAGCATGCGGATCATGGTGGGATCGTCGTGTCCCAGAATGTCCAGCTTGAGCAGATTGTGGTCAATGGAATGATAATCAAAGTGGGTGGTCACGATGTCGGAGGTCATGTCGTTGGCCGGATGCTGGATGGGAGTGAAGGAATGGATCTCCTCCCCGTGGGGCATGACCACGATGCCGCCGGGATGCTGTCCCGTGGTCCGCCGCACGCCGACGCAGCCCTGGACGATCCGGTTGATCTCCGCACTTCTCTTTCCGGCCCCCCGCTCCTCAAAATACTTTTTCACGTAGCCGTAGGCCGTCTTGTCCGCCAGGGTGCCGATGGTGCCCGCCTTGAAGGTGTGTCCCTTCCCGAAAATCACTTCCGTATAGTTGTGGGCCCTGGACTGATACTCCCCGGAAAAATTCAGGTCGATATCCGGCTCCTTGTCCCCCTTGAAGCCCAGGAAGGTCTCAAAGGGAATGTCGAAGCCCTCCTTTTTCAGGGGCTTCCCACAGACCGGGCAGGCCTTGTCCGGCATGTCGCAGCCCGCACCGCCGGCAAATTTCGTCACCTCCTCCGACTCGAAATCGCAGTAATGGCACTCCGGACAGTAATAATGGGGCGAGAGGGGATTCACCTCGGTGATCCCCGACATGGTGGCCACCAGGGATGAACCGACGGATCCCCTGGAGCCCACCAGATACCCGTCGTCGTTGGACTTCTTCACCAGCTTGTGGGCGATGATGTACATGACGGCAAAGCCGTTGGTGATGATGGAATGCAGTTCCCTCTCCAGCCGCTCCTCCACCGGCTTCGGGATCTCCTCCCCGTAGATGGCCCTCGCCGTCCGATAGCACATCTCCCGGAGATCCCGGTCGGAATTCTCGATCACCGGAGGGCACTTGTCCGGCCGGAGGGGGGCGATCCGCTCGCACATGTCGGCGATCTTGTTGCTGTTTTCCACCACCACCTCGTAGGCCTTCTCCGGCGTCAGGTAAGAAAACTCCCCGAGCATCTCCTCCGTGGTCCGCAGGTAAAGGGGCGGCTGGTTGTCACTGTCCGAAAATCCCTGTCCCGCCATGATGATTCTCCGGTAGATCTCGTCCTCCGGGTTCAGGAAATGGACGTCGCAGGTGGCCACCACCGGCTTCCCGAACTGATCTCCCAGCTCAATGATCTTCCGGTTCAGATTCTGCAAGTCCTCCAGGGTCTTGATCCCGTGTTTGTTCTCCCGCAGCATAAATTCATTGTTGCCGATGGGCTGGATCTCCAGATAATCATAAAATTTCACCAGCCTGGCAAGCTCCTCGTCGGGGGCGCCGCCGAGAACCGCCTGAAACAGTTCCCCCGCCTCGCAGGCCGAGCCGATGATCAGCCCCTCCCGGTGCTTCACCAGCTCGCTCTTTGGAATCCTCGGCCGCCTGGCAAAATAGGTCAGGTGGGACATGGAGACCAGGCGGTACAGATTCACCCGTCCCACGTCATTCTTCGCCAGAATGATCACGTGGTAGGTGGGGAGCTTGCGGATATTCTCCACGGAGGAGGCCCCGAACTCATTGAGCCTGTCCAGACTTTCCACCTGTTTTTTTCGGAGCCTCTTCACAAACTCCACGAAAATATGCGCTGTGGCCTCCGCATCGTCCACCGCCCGGTGATGGTTCTCCAGGGACACGCCCAGGGCTTTCGCCACCGTGTCCAGCTTGAACCGCTTCAGTTCCGGCAGAAGAATTCTGGCCAGGGCCACCGTGTCCACCACCGTGGGCTTATATTCCCGCCCCAGGAGAGCCGCATTGTGTTCGATAAAGCTCATGTCAAAGGAGGCATTGTGGGCCACCATGACTGCGTTCCCACAAAATTCCAAAAATTTCGGGAGCACCTCCTCCACGGACGGCTCATTCATGACCATGCCGTCGTTGATCCCGGTCAGCTTCTCAATCTCGAAGGGAATGGGAAGCTTCGGGTTCACGAAAGCAGAAAACCGGTCCGTAATCTCCCCGTTTTCCACCTTCACCGCCCCGATCTCGATGATCCTGTTCTTTTTGGCGGAAAGGCCCGTGGTCTCAAGGTCAAAGACCACGTAGGTATCCGCCAAGGACTGGTTTTCCGAGCGGACGACCACCTCCTTCAGGTCGTCCACCAGATACCCTTCCACCCCGTAGATCACCTTGAACGGGTCCGTCTTGATGGTCTCGTACCCGTAACCCGGAAAGGTGTGGAAGGCGTCGGGAAAGGCCTGGACGCAGCCGTGGTCCGTGATGGCCAGGGCCGGCATCCCCCACTCCCTGGCCCGTTTCAGGATGTCCTTCACGTCGGAGACCCCGTCCATGTCACTCATCTTCGTGTGGCAGTGGAGCTCCACCCGCTTCACGTCGGCAAGGTCCTGCCGTTTGGAGGTAAAGTCCCCGGCCCTCCGAATCCCGCTCACGGAGGCGATGGTCAGCTCCCCGTCAAATTTATCAATGTTGGTCACGCCCTTGACCTTGAAAAACGCCCCCTTCTTAAGCGTGTCCCGCACCTCGGAGAGCTGCTCCGGCTTGAGAAACAGTTTCACCGTGATGGTATCCGTAAAATCGGTAATGTCAAAGATCATGATGGTCTTGCCGCTTCTGAGCTCCCGCTCCTCCAGGCGGATCACCCGGCCGCAGACCACCACCTCGCCCATCTCCCCGATGATCTGATTCATCGGAACCTCGTCCCCGTCGTCAAAATCATAGCCGAAGACCACGTCGTCGTGGTGGACCTTCACCTTCCGGCTGTAGTGGCTGTTTTTCTTGAAAGCAGGCTTCGCCGGCCGTTCCGGCTGGATCTGCCGGTTAAGCTTCACCGGCTCCTTCTTCTCGTCCAGCACCTTGAGAGGCTCCGGCGAAGGCACTCCGTCCCCGCCCTTTTCCGGGCCGCCCTCCCCGGTCAAAGTCTTTCCAAAGGAGGAATTCTTCACCACCTGGGCCGCCTGCCTCCTGGTGAGCTGTTCCTTCTCCCGCTCATGCTGTCCCAGCTCGCACTCCTTGTACAGATAACGGACCTCGACGGCGAACCCGCACCGCTCATTGAAAATCTTCTCCAGCACCCGCTTTAACTCGTCCACCCGGCTCTTCGTAACCAGGTCGTTCTCCACCTCCAAAGTCAGGATGTCCGGCTCCGTGAACTCCCACTCCGCCCGGCGGAATACGTTGTACTCGATCAGGCTGTAAGTCTTGAGCTCCAGGAGGATGCTGTCCCGGTAGACCTGCATCAACCGCTTCGGCGTGTACTGGCCGGAGAGCCGATACCGCTCCTGGATCTTCACCTCCGTCTCATATCCGGAGAACAACTGCTTCTTGATGCTGGCCTCCAATATGTAAATGTTCCGCTTGTGGATCAGCCTCTCCGAGCACAGATAAATGCGGAGCGAGCTCCTGTCCCGGCTGGCGGACACTTTCTCCACCGTCGCAAAGGAAAGAAGCTCCCGCATTTCGTCGGAAACCTGGAGACTGGGAAGAACCTCCCAAAATTGCTTCGCCATTTGTTACCCCTTTGTCTACATTAATTTATAATATCTTCACTTAGTCCTTGTTCCAATTCTTCTATCGTAGGTAATGTGCCTTTAAAATCTTTAGGCATCAACGCATTTAATTCATATTCAGATATTCCAATCGGCTCCGTGGACGTTTCAACTGCATATTTTGCCAATATATTATCTTTGGTTTTGCATATGAGAATACCGATCGTCTGAGTATCCTCTTCCCCTTTGAGAATATGATTTACCGCAGACACATAAGTAGCTGTCTGCGAAATAAATCCCAGCTCGAATTCCACAACTTTTACTTCAACCACTACATAACAATGTCGTTTTATATTGTAAAACAACATATCTATATACTGCTCTGTAGTTCCCACTTGTAACCGGTATTCCCTCTCAACAAATGCAAGCCCTGTTCCAAGTTCCATCAAAAAATTCTGGACGTTATCCATCAATGCATCTTTTAATTCCTTTTCGTTGTACCCCTGCCGAATCGCAATGAAATCAAAATTATACGGATCTTTCGTAATCTCCTGTGCTAAACCACTTGTGTCTTTCGGCAATGTATATTTAAAATTCGTAATTGCCTCTCCCTGACGCTCAAACAAATTTGAATCTATAAAATTTAACAAAACAGCTCTTGACCAATTGTTTTCAATAACTTTATCCATATAGAAATCAAGTTCGTCTAACTTGTTCTATACCTGTTTCCAAGCTCCTGTATTCAACTTCTATATTCCTCATCGAGCCGCATTAGTTCACTCATAATTCCTCCCAACTCACCAGCTCCTGCCGCAGCGTCTCCAGAAGCTCGTCCTCCGGCACCTTGCGGACGATCTCGCCCTTCTTGATGAGCAGGCCCTCGCCAATCCCGCCGGCGATGCCGATGTCGGCCTCCCTCGCCTCGCCGGGCCCGTTGACCACGCAGCCCATGACGGCCACTTTTAAATTCAGGTGATCCATCCCGGCCACCATGGTCTCCACCTGGTTCGCCAGACGGATCAGGTCGATCTTCGTCCGCCCGCAGGTGGGACAGGACACCACCTCGATGCCTCCTTTTCGAAGTCCCAGATTCCGAAGAATCTGCTTCGCCGACTTGATCTCCTCCACCGGGTCGCCGGTAAGGGACACCCGGATCGTGTCGCCGATCCCCTGGTAGAGAATGATCCCCAGCCCCAGGGCCGACTTGATGTTGCCGGAATAGAGGGTTCCCGACTCGGTGATGCCCACGTGGAGCGGATAATTCATCTGCCCTGCAATCAGCTCATGGGCCTTAGCACACATTAATACATCCGAGGATTTGATGCTCACCACCAGATTGTCATAATCCATGTCCTCGATCCTATGTATCTTTTCCAGGGCACTCTCCACGATGCCCTCTGCTGTGACCTTCCCGTACTTTTCCAAAAACCGCTTCTCCAGGGAACCGCTGTTGACACCGATACGGATGGGAATCTGCCGCTCCCTCGCTGCGTCTACCACGGCCCGCACCCGCTCTTCACTGCCGATATTGCCCGGATTGATGCGGATCTTGTCCGCCCCGTTCTCCATAGCCGCAATAGCCATCTTGTAGTCAAAATGAATGTCCGCCACCAGCGGAATGGATATCCGCTTTTTGATCTCCCCGAGGGCCTTCGCCGCCTCCATGTTCGGCACCGTACAGCGGACGATCTCGCAACCCGCCGTCTCCAGCCGCTTAATCTGGGCCACAGTGCCCGCCACATCCTCCGTCCTCGTGTTGGTCATGGACTGGATGAGCACCGGATTCCCCCCGCCGATCACCCGGTCCCCGATGCGGACCACTTTCGTCTGCTCTCGATGCGTCATATTCCTTCCTCCCCGCCTTTTCTATTTCGCATGCGCAACCGTATGGTTCGAATAAGTATCCCAGGTTGGCTCATAATCTTCCGTCGCCTGGTTCCCCCACATGTCCCATCCTTCCCGCACGCCTCTCGCAAAAAGTTCAATGCGCGGTCCTTGGCTGCAGGCTTCAATAATCGGAATGATCTCATCCGGCTTACGGCTATGTTCCCGTTTCATCGTCCGAATCAAATTCACCTGCGATCTTGCCGGCTGCAGCGTTCGATTGGGGGCGCTTTTCTTCTTAATTCCAAACAAAATCAATTCTGTAACGTTTCTAAAATAAAATCCGACCCCTCGTCCGTCCGGTTCTCCGTCCTTTCGTACCTTTTCCCAGACAAGATTTCCTTTATAATCAAACCCCCACGCATCCATGACAGCAAGTCCTGTCGGGAGTAACGCATTGGGAACCCATAAATATAAATGGGCCTTATCCCCTGTAATCTCAGATACAGGGAGCACTTTAATGTCCTCCAATGTCATAGTCTCATATCTGGTAAGCCTTTTATGTTCAGGGGCAACCTTACCGGTTCTGTTTTGAAACTGCCAGGGCGGATCCGCATAAATCGTATTATACTTCTTTCCCTCCGTAAATGCCCGCAGGCTTTGTATCGTACTTTTTAAGTCTCCCATATCCCTCCACACATTCCTTTCCGATTCCAATCGCCAATACCGGGCATCCTCCATTACGCCTGGAATCAAGCCTGTAAATCAGTTTTCCCATCCATGTCGTGCTGGCTCCATATTTTTTTATCAACGGCTGTCCACGGTCATCTTTTTCCTTCTTAAAAATATCGTTCAGTTCCTCTGCCCTCGTCACAATAACACCGACATCAATCAAGCCGCAGTCAAAGTACGTTCGCAGCGCCAACAAGTCACGATCAAAGGTCTGATCTTTGCTGTTCCATTCCAAGTCAAAAGCAACCCTATTTTTTAAGAAATCAATATTATGCCCATCAATATATCCCTTTATTGTCTCAGTTTCATATGGTTGGTCCGCAAAACGCCCCCTTCGCTGAGCCGTCTGCCGTGGATATTTTTTAACAATCAAATCTCCACTGATTCGTATCTCCCTCCATCCATAGGGATACAAGACATCATCAAATTTTTTCGGTATAGGCGACTCATTGCCACCCGCCTTTTTAATATCAGATATCGTCAGCCACAATTGGCGCAGGCAGTCCTGCAGTTCACTCCATTCCACCGGAAAGGCATCGTGTAGTATTTCTAATGCATGACCATAATTATAAAACTCAAATTTCTTCAGAATATCCCTGTCTATATATCTTTCGTAATCCACCCTTTTCTCCTCTATCGGAAAATCCTAAGCACATCATTAAACATGACGAACACCATGAGCGCCATGAGGAGCAGAAGCCCGATAGTGTGGACCATCCCCTCCTTCTCCCTGGACACCGGCTTCCCCCGAACAAGCTCAATGAGGATGAACACCAGACGTCCCCCGTCCAGCGCCGGCAGGGGCAGAAGGTTCAAGACCCCTAGATTCACACTCAACAGGATGCTGAAATTCAAAAGATTCAAAAACACGTACAGGGCGCCGTCCGACCGGCTCTGCTCCACCACCTCGCCCACCATGTTGACGATACCCACCGGACCGGAGAGGTTTTCCACCCCCACCCGTCCCGTCACCAGCATTTTCAGAGATGTCAAGGTATAACTCATCCAGTAGCGGACCTCGGAAAAACTGTTCCGAAGCACCGACAAAGCCCCCGCCTCCTTATTCCGGTAGGCGACCGCCTCCATGCCGAGGGTCGAAGCCTCATAATAAGTCGGCGTCACCGAAAGCTCCAGCGTCTTGCCGCTCCGCTCCAGGACAAATTTCACCGGCGTATCTCCCCGGAGCGGGTGCTCTTCAAAATAAGACTGCACCTCCAGCCCCGAAGCGATGGGCGTCCCGTCGATGGAAACAATCACGTCCCCCACCTTCGCCCCCGCTTCCGCCATGGAGAGCCCCTCCGTCAGGTCCGTGACGACCGCCTCGTCCTCGGAGGCATAGTAGGAGAAGCCGGTCAAATAGGCTTCGTAGGAAGGGTCGAGGACCGTCTCCCGAAGTTCCCCGTCCCGCTCATATTCAATGGTGATGGGGCTCCCGTCCATGGGATGGCTCAGGAAATAGAGCTCGATATCCCGGCCGAGGGTCATTTTATGGCCGTCAATGGACCGGATCAGATCCCCCTCCTTAAGGCCCGCCTTCTCGGCGCCGTAGCCCTCCGACACATAATAGACCCTGGGCTCATTGACTCCGGCCAGGCTTAAGACCACCACCGACAGGACGAAGGCCAGCAGGAAATTAAACAGCGGCCCGCCGACGACCACGGCAAACCGGGCAAAAGGGGACTTGCTGTTAAAGGAAATTTCGCTGTCGTCGTCGTCATCCTCCCCCACCATCTGGCAGGAGCCCCCGAAGGGGACTGCCTTCAGAGAATACCTGGTGCCCCCCCTGAAGCCGCTCAAGATCCTGGGCCCCATGCCCACCGAAAACTCGATGACGCCGATCCCATTTTTCTTCGCCAGAAGGAAATGCCCGAATTCATGGGACACCACCAGAAGGCTGAATACCAAAACTGCCAGCAAAAT
>CAJUOF010000320.1 GCA_910587905.1 uncultured Lachnospiraceae bacterium | reverse complement strand
GGTTCCCGGCTTCCTATAATATCTGCCGTCACCTGTACGGCCCTCCTTCGAAAACTCCACCGAGACCTTCGGCGGCGTCCGGTCTATGGTAAAATTTTTCTCTTCTCTCTCCGAACTGTGCCCTGCCAAATCCTCACACCTGACAGAGAACGTGTAATCCCCGTCCTCCGAAAAAATGAGCTGGCAGCGATGCAGAGTCTCCTCATGGCTCCACTCGGACATCTCAGGAAGGGCACCGTCCGTGTTTGTAATCGTAAACCATACGCGTTCCTCCGAAAAATTTGCTTCTTCTATGACGAGCTGTATTCGTCTCTCCCGGTTATAGTAAAAGCCATTTTCCGGCTGTTCCTCCCCGTAAACGATCTGTAGCTTCGGCGCTGTCTTGTCCATGGAAAAGCTCAGCGCTTTTTCCGACTTGTTTCCTGCCATGTCCTCTGCCGAAATCGTTAACCACAAGTCCTCCCCGTCATAGTCCTCTGCGGAGAGAAGCATACGATCCTTCCAGTGTTTAAGCGGCTCATCTACACCTGCTCCTCCCATCACCACATCAAGCAGGCTCCCTTCCTTCAAGCGTTCTCGCCTCCCATCCCGCTCTGCCTCCAGCACATATGCCGCCTCTTTCAAACCAGAAACAATACCTGTCTCTTCCGGCTCTTCAAGGGAAATCAAGATCTCCACATCTCCCCGGTAAATGCCACTTTCCGCCCAGGACTCCCCCCGCGGCTCCAAGGTAATGATTGGCCCTTTATTCTCCACCACCAATCCCTCAGAGCTAAAATAGCGGTCAAGCCCGGCATAATTGGTCACTCTCAGATAGACCACAGTCCGTGAATCCGGTGTGAGCATCAGACTGTTTCCCGTCCTCCACTGTTCTTCCCCGACTCCTTGCAATTCATGCTCCGTAAGTACCTGATCGCTGCAAAAATAACGAAGCGGTTCCACCGGTGAAACACTGTCCCTTCCTTCCAAGATCACCGGCTCCTGATCGGAAGAATAGTGTCCAAAGGTAATGTGCTCCAAAAGGGTATTCCAGGATTTTCCCATCGCCGTAATGGTTCCGAATTCCGGTGCCGTCGTATCTACCGTAAAACTCTGCTCCCGTTCACTTCCTGCCGAAAGGGGCCTGCCTGCCGGATCCTCGTAGGACACTTGAAGTCGGTAATTCCCATCCTCTGTCACATGAATCGGCAGCTTATACCAGTCTGTTCCCTTCTCCGGAGCCAAGGCCCACGTTCCTGTCTCACCGGCTTCCAAGCACTCATCCCAACCTGTTTTCTCCTCATTTTGTATTTCCAACATCATTTCCGGAAGTCCTTCCACTGCCTCCGGACTAAAATTGTGCTCTCTCAGATACAACCAAATGGTGATGGGATGGCTATAATATCCCTCATGAACCAGCTCTTCCTCCGGCAAAACGATCCTAAGCTCCGGCGGTGTCCGGTCTATGATCACAGAAACCGGGGCTGCCAGCCCGGAGGTGTTTCCGGCAAGATCCTTACAAGAGGCTTCCCGTATCTCAAATCGTCCTTCCTCCGGAAAACGAAGCCGTATTTTCACTGTCCGATCTTCCGTATGCTCCAGGACCCCCGCCTCACTGTCCAAAAACCAATGCTTCTCCTTCCCTCCCTCATTTTCAGACGTGGTCCCATAGGGAACCATCTCCAGCTTCCCCTCCCCAAGACCGGACAGCCCTTTCCAGCTTCCATCCTCAAACGTAAGTCTCGTCTCCCTACCTGTCTCATCACTGACTGTCACCAAAACGCTGCTCTCGTCAAAGTTCTTCTCCTGGAACGTAATTTCTGCAACTGCCATATCCCGGTAAACATTTGGCCGGACAGAATCTCCCTCCACAGCCACCAGAACCTTTGCCGCCGATTCTCCTAAACGGTCCTCGTCCCCAGACCTTTGTTCTGAAACTGCCTGCGCGGACAGGCCGGACAGCGATGAGGCCAGGAGTATGGCTGCCATCAAAAATGCTCGTGCCCTTTTTCCATTTTTTTGTTTGATGGAGCGTCTTTTTTCCATCCATTTCCTGCATGCTGTTCCATATTGAAATTTTATAAACAACGCCGCCAATAAAAGAAATCCGCAGCCTCCCATTACCCCCAGTATGATCGACCATTTGTGAAAATTTTCTATCGCTTCCTGTCCCATATTCTACTCCTTTACGAATCCGAAAATGCTGCGTCGAGGGCCTGTTTTGCCGTCATAATTCCCTCTTTCACTTCCTGTTTTAGCTGTGACTCATACACTGAATGATCCGGTTCCGTCTCCCAAACTTCCAGCCTTTCCTGTACCCGGACGAGTGCGTCCCTCATGGAATTGACATCCACCCCTGCCGCTTTAAACTGTTCCATCCTGAGAGACAATCCGGCCGTCAGCTCCCGGTCTGCCAAAAGTGCTGTAATCCGATTATCCCCCTCCTCGATCTCCACTCCGCCAAGTGCACTCAAGTCTTCCCAGTAGTCCTCATAAGAAACCTCCGTATCCCCATTTCGCTTCTGAATATCCAACTTGTCATAATAACCTGCAATCCGGTTCAGGATACCGGCACGAAAAACCTCCCGATCCGAAAGACAGCCGCCCGCCTTCGCCTGCGCTGCCTCCAAAAGCCACCTGGCGGAGGCCCGTTTCCCGTCTGCCCCCTCGTAATCATAAAAGTACGCCTGCCCGATCTCATAGGCCGCCCTCTGATACTCTGTCTCATTTCTCTGAAGCCGGTCCAGAATGCGCCCGCCTCCGTCCGATCTCTCATTCAGTACTTCCCGCAGGACAAGCTCTTCTTCCGCCGAAAACGTGCCGTCCTCCAAAAAGATTTCCATCAGGCAGTGATACCCTTCCGACAGCCCCGGTTCCAGGCGGATCGCCTTTCTGCACGCTTCCAACCGATCCTCTCTGTGGACGGCCCCCTCCGCCTCTGCAATCTGGGCCTGATAGGTGCCCGCAATGGCTCGCCGTTCCAATGATATCATGATCCCGCTGCCCGCAAAAGATACCGCCGTGGCCAGGGCGCAGGTCACAAAAATCCGCCTTCGCCTCTTTTTCTGCCGAATAAAAGTTTCGTCCAACTCCTGGTAATGCTTCAGGGCCCAGGCCAACTCCCCGCAGGAATGATACCGCTCCTCCGGATTATCCCTGGTGCAGCATGCGAGAATCTTCTCCAGACCGCCGGAGAGTTCCGGCCTGAGGGTTCGAACCGGAACAAAGCCATAGGGCGGATCCACCGGACTGCGGCCGGTCAGTAAATGATAGAGAACCGCACCAAGTCCATAAACATCCGTCTCCGGGCCGGTCTGCCCATGGCCCCCATACTGCTCCGGCGCCGCATAGCCCCTGGTTCCCAGCCAGACCGTGTCTCCCTCGGCCTCCTCCTTCCTCTCCCTGGCCGTTCCGAAATCCACCAGCACCAGGCTTCCGTCCTCCCGCCGCATCACGTTGGAAGGCTTCATGTCCCGATAGATCACAGAGGGCTCCCTGGTGTGCAGATAGTCAAGCACCTGGCAAAGCTCAAGCCCCCATTTTACCACCTGCTCCTGGCCAAAGACCTTCTCTTCCTCCAAAAGCTGTTTCAACGACTTTCCCTCTATGTAATCCATCACCAGATAAAACATCCCATTCTGTTCCAGAATGTCTCCCACTGCCGGAAGCCCCGGATGCCGAAGCTTTTTCAAAAGCTCCGCCTCCATGATCAGATGATTTTCCTCTTTTGCAATCTCCTTCACAGCCCAGAGCCTTCCGCTGCGCTCATGGCGTGCCAGATACACCGTACCGCTTCCCCCTTTTCCCAACACGTCCAAAATCCTATAAATTTCATAAAGAATATCTCCCGGCACACAGGCCATGGCCTCACCCCGCAATATGTCGTAATCTTAAATTTTATTTTATGGAATCATCGGGAGAATCCCCGAAAAGAAGCACCGCCTGATGTGACGGCGCTGTCATTATATGCCGCTTTTTGTGAGATGTCAACCGGTTTTGCTAAATTTTATGAATTGATAATAAGTTTAGCTAAATTTTATAAACCAAACGTATTTTCGGCCAAATTACCTGTTGCATTCTGCCGAAGGCTGTGCTAAACTGTCAAAAATATCTTATATTTGAGAGGTCCTTTTTCATGAATACTGTTTTTTCAAATACCTCCCCCAGGTATCATATCCTGACTTCCTGTGACGACAATCTGGCCCCCTATCTGGCAGTGAACCTTATGACCATCTCCCGCAGCCTGTCCGCCGCACAGATTGATTTCTATCTTTTATACAGCGATATCTCTGCAAAACATCTGGAAACGCTTCACGCCCTCTGTGAATCCTTCCCCAACCTCACGTTTCATCCCGTTCTCGTCCCCGACCCAGAGCCCTTCCTCCTTTTGGCAAAATACGGCGGCTGGGCCAAGGAAGCTTATTATTCCGCCTGTGCGCACCTGCTACTGCCGGAAACCATTCCCCGCATCCTGTATCTGGACGCAGGGGACGCCATGGTTGTCGGGGACATTTCTCCCTACTATCACTATGATTTTCAGGACAATGCGCTGATCGTGACCGGCATCTCCTATAAGCTGGAAGCGAATCGTCTGGCCCCCTATCAGGCGGACGACCTGGGCGACTGGGAAAATTACCTTCCCTATATTCTCCGAGGCATCTTTAATTCCGGCTCTTACATGATCAATCTGGAAAAGCTGCGGCAAAACCGTCTGACACTGGATGATTTTTGCGTGCTCGCCGAGGAGGTCAACCGAATTGTCGGAGGAAATGGAGAAAAGAAGGCCTATTGGGGAGATCAGGGGCTTTTTTCCGCCGCCTTCGTGGGAAATGTCCGGTACTATGATTTTGACCGGGTCCCGGATATCTGGCACATGCCTTACAACTTTTGCCTGTGGTATTTCGATCGGATGCAGAAAAAACCGGACTATGATCCGGCCATTGTCCATTTCGCAGGCGCACCCAAGCCCTGGACCGTCTCCTATCCGTTCCCTGCCAAACGATTTTTGGCAAGTCCCGCTTCCCGTTCTTTGAAGGAGCTGAAATTCGGCCAGGCGGAATACTACTACCTCTGGCATGAATACGCCCTGATGACAGATCAGGCGCTCAGTCGGATGGGGATTGACTGAGCGCCCTCATGGTCAGCTTCTCCTGCTGCCCTTCACTTAATTTTTCCAAGAATTTTTTATTTGATTTTCCACTTATTCGCCGCAGTGCTCCAGCACCACCCCGTGGGCGATGCCCGGCACGCTCTGCCCCTCGTTGAAACTGGTGCTGGAGAGGAGCGCCCCCGTGGGCAGGAACAACACCCGCTTCCATTCCCCGGAGGCAAGCTTCGGCAGGATGTAAGCCGCCAATACGATAGCCGAACAGCCACAGCCGCTTCCGCCGGAGTGGGTGTCCTGGCTCTCCTTGTCAAAAATCTCAATGCCGCAGTCCATGTGCCGGTCTGCGATCTCATATCCACGGCTCTTCACAAAGTCCAGGAGAATCTTCTGCCCCACCTCACCCAGGTCCCCGGTGATAATCTTGTCGTAATCCTTCGGTCTTCTCCCAAAATCCTCCAGATTCCGACAGATGGTGTCGCAGGCCGCCGGGGCCATGCAGGCTCCCATGTTCATGGAATCCTTCAGTCCCATGTCCACGATCTTCCCCGGCGTGATACCGGTGATACGGACCTTACCGCCCCGCTTTCCCAGAATAAAAGAACCGCAGCCGGTGATGGTCCAGGTGGTGGAGAGAGGCCTCTGGTTCCCGTACTCAAGAGGAAAACGGAACTGCTTCTCCGCACTGGCAAAATGACTGGAAGCCATGGCCATCACATATTCGGCATAGCCGGCCTCTACCGTCATGGCCCCCAGGCAGAGCGCCTCCCCAATGGTGGAGCAGGCCCCATAAAGCCCGAAAACCGGAATCTCCAAATCCACCGTGCCGAAGGATGTGGCAATGAGCTGCCCTAACAGATCCCCGGCAAACAGATAGCGGACCTCCGTCCGCACCAGCCCCGCCTTCTCAATGGCCAGATCCGCCGCTTCTTTTTGGAGGGCGCTCTCCGCCGCCTCCCAGTTGTCGCACCCCACCATGGGATCCGACTCAATCACGTCAAAATAGGCCGCCAGCGGCCCTTCCCCTTCCTTTTTTCCGGCCACTGAGGCCTGTCCGATAATCTGGGGCCCCTCCTCAAAGGCAATGCTGGCCTTCCCCCGTTGCAATTTGCTACCCGACATGGATTCATCCTCTTTTCTGTCTGTTTTTCCCAGGCCGTCCCATAGACAATGCCTGATCCTTACAGTCAGTATGCGCCGGTTTGGATATCTTATTCCCGGAAAGCAAAAAATGGCCGTTGTAGTAAGCTATTTGTTTCAAACTCACCTCGGCCGAAACCCTTCAAAGATAAACAGGTCAAACTGATCCCTCGCCGCCTGAAGTTCCGCCTCCGAGCGGATCGTCCAGGCCACGGACAGGTTCCGGTAGAGCCTGCGGCAGATCCTTCTGGCCCACACGCCCGCACCCTTATGGGAATAGGAAACAAAATCCGGCCTTGTGACAAAATTCGTCAGAAGATGATGGACGATCCACATGGGAAAGGTCTCCCGCTCGTCCTCCTTCACAAAATCCGCCGAGAGCTGTCCCCGAACAATCTCCGGGCGATGCCTTTTATACCAGTAAACGGCCAGCGGATGAAAGGATTCCACGCAATACCGCCCTGAATAGTCCTGCAAAATCCTGTCTGCCAGCTCGCAAACCCTGGTCCTTGAATCTACCATCTTGATCTCCACGATCAGGGGGACCCGCCCGTCCACCGCCTGAAGGACCTCCGAAAGCAGCGGGATCCGTTCCTTCGTGCCAAGCAGGGAAAGCCCCTGAAGCCCTTCATATGTTATGGAATTGACCGGCGCATCCAGGCCGCAGACCCGCTTCAAAGTATTGTCGTGAAAAACAACCACCTGTCCGTCCTTCGTGAGCTGCACATCCATCTCGATCCCGTACCCCTCGTCCGCCGCCCGAGAAAAAGCCGGAAGCGAATTTTCCGGCACGCCTGCAGAAATGTCGTGAAGTCCCCTGTGGGCATAATAAACACCCAAAAAAGGGGAGACGTCCGGCTTCCCGATCACATGAGGCATAATCATCAAAAAATAGAGACAGACCAGTACGGCCAACAAAAGCACCATGCTCCACCCTGTCATAACAGCCATCCCTCCAAAAATAAATCATCTATCCTTAACCCATCCAAACCTGGGCCGCACTAATCCTCCACGTCAAAATGCTCGATCAGCGACTTTTTCGACACAGGCTTATTGTCCCCGTGCTTCACGAAAAGCATGGTCACGAAGGCCGCCCCGCTGAACACCACCGCATAAGGAAACAGGGCCCGGTAAGAAACATACTGGAGCAGAAGTCCGGAGAGGATCGGCGTCGCGATCTGCGCCGTCATGGAAAACGTATAATAAAGGCCCGTATATTTCCCCACATCGCCGTCCCTGCTCATCTCCACCACCATGGGAAGCGAATTGACATTGATCGCCGCCCAGCCCACGCCGATCAGAGCAAACCCCGCCCGGATCACCGGATGGTAATTCGGAAGCAGCGCCGCCATGAGATAACATCCTGTCATCAGGGCCACCCCGCCGAGGATCGTCTTCTTCCGGCCAATCCTTGAGGAAACCATGCCGATGGGAATATAGCTTACGATCGCCGCGACCGTGGCCACCATCAGGCAATCCGCATAGCCGCCGCCCTCCAGTCCCCACACGGTCACTGCATAGCGGGAGAAGGCCGTCGTCACCGCATTGTATGCCGTGAACCAGAGGAAAATGGATACCAGGATAAATGCCAGACTCCGCTTCACGCCCCGGTCCGTCGAAACGCCGGAAACTCCGTGGGCAGCCACGTCCGCTTTTTCGGCGGCTCCAGCCGTCCTGACAGAAGGGCCCCCCAAAGCATCCGTTTTCGACATGCCGCCAACTCCCGCAGATTCCGGGTATTCCTCCGCCAGCTTCTTCGCCAGTCTCTTCTCATTGATCGTGAGCAAAAGGAGAATCACCGAAAGGACCATCAGGCCCGCAACTCCGGCAAACACCCACAGATAACTGGGCCTCGCCCCCTTTCCCACCAACAGCTTGATGAGGATGAGAGAATACACGCCGCCCACGGCCCCCATCAGGTTGATCACCGCATTGGCCTTACTCCGAAGGGGCTTCGGCGTCAGGTCCGGCATCAGCGCCACCGCCGGGGAACGGTACATTCCCATGGCAAACAAAGTCACTCCTAGGGCGATGATAAACATCGGCAGACTCATGAGCCTGTCCGAAACCGGCAGGAGCATCATGGAAACCACGGCTGCCGCCGTCCCACCCACGATAAAGGGCATCCGCTTTCCAAGCCTGGTATCCACCCGGTCGGAAAAGGCGCCGATCACCGGAAGCAGAAACACCGCCAGTACATTGTCGGCCGCCATAATCACACCGATGGCCCCCTCCTTCAAATGAAAGGTATTTTGCAGAATCAGCGGAATAATGTTGTCATACATCTGCCATTCTGGCCGGCGCCCTCTCCTGCGATCACTCCGGATCGTCTCATTTTCCGTAACCTCTGGAACTTCACCATGAAACATCCGCCCCCAGACCGCCCCATGTTCCCAAGCGGTCTCGGGGCGGACGTCCTCATCCGTCTCCCGTCATTCCCCTTTCATCCCGCATCCAACTTCGCAAAAAATTCCTCCAGATTGGAGTATTCCCGCTGTTTGGATGGTTCCTCAAAGCTCTGTTTTGAATTTTCCCCTGACGGTTTCGTCTCCACTGCCGTCAGTTCTCTTCCCCGGTCTTTTCCCAACGTCACTTTGAAGGGAATCCCGCCTCGGCGCACTGCCTGTCGGACAAACACATTGACCGCCGCACCAAAGCTGAGTCCCAACTCAGAAAACAGATCCTCCGCTTCCGTCTTGATCTCCGCATCCATGCGGATGCTCACATTCACCGTTGTCCCAGCCATTCTGACCGCCTCCGGTTTTCTTCTTTTTACAATCTTATTTTCTGTATTCCCCTTCTATGACAGAACGTCCCCCAGGTTTCCGGCATCAAATCCCCTTCTTCGCACACACGTCCGCCAGACAGCACCGCCCGCAAAAGGGCGCCGTCCTGGCCGTGCACACTTCCCGCCCGTGATAGACAAACCGATGGCAGAGACTGTTCCCCTCCTCCGGCGGGATGATCTCCCAGAGGGCCATCTCCACCCTTTTCGGATCTTTCACCCCGTCCACCAGCCCGATCCGGTTCGCCAGACGGATGCAGTGGGTGTCCGTCACGATGGCCGGCTTCCCGAACACGTCCCCCATGATCAGGTTCGCGCTCTTTCGTCCCACCCCCGGGAGCGCCAGAAGCGCCTTAAAATCATCCGGCACCTGCCCGCCGTACCGCTCCCTCAAAATCTTCATACAGGCGCTTATGTCCCTGGCCTTGCTCTTTCCCAGGCCGCAGGGCCGCACGATGGCTTCGATGTCCTCCACGTCCGCCGCCGCCAGCGCGTCCACGTCCGGATACTTCGCGTACAGGTCCTCCACCACCACGTTGACCCTGGCGTCCGTACACTGGGCCGCCAGCCGCACGCTCACCAAAAGCTTCCACGCCTGGTCGTAATCCAGAGTGCAGTCCGCATCCGGATACTCCTCCTTCAAACGCTCGATCACGATTCCCGCAAGCTCTTCTTTTGTCATCTCCCGCTCCTTTCCCGCCGGTCCCGCCCGCTCCTAATCCCCTCCATTCTACCACAGCGTCCCGTTTTTGCAATCCACTTTTGAAAATAACGATAATCGAAACGCGGAAAACGTTAAAACTCCTTCCTCCCATAAATCCCCATGGAGACCACGCAGGAAAGCAGCACGACGGCCGACGTCCCAAGGCCCGCCGCCGGAAGCAGGGACAGGAGCCGTTCCGGCGAAAGACTGATCCTCACCCCGGTCTTTTCCATGATGAGGACCACCGCAAAGGGAATCAAAAAGAGCAGGACCAGGATCACCCGGCTCTTTTCCGCCCCCACCTTGAAGAGCACCGGCAGCACGACGGAGAGAAACAGGCCGGCGACAATGACCGCCGCCCCCGTCACCCAGGCATCCTGGAAAACCGGAATCCCGTTCCTTCCGTTCAGGACGCACTGGACCAGAAGCCCGAAGGCGGCGGCCACGGCCATGCAGATCATGGCAAACAGATATTTGCAAAGGACGATCTGCCCCCGGCTCACGGGAAGCACGTTCACGTAAACGTTCCAGCCGCTCTTTTCCCCGTAGGAGAAAGAGCTGATCACCAGCATGGTGCAGAAAAACACCGAAAATATCTGGACTCCCGCCATCTGCGTGCCGAACACGCCCAGAAGCTGATAGACCAGCAGCACGCCCGCATACAGGAGGATCACCCGCCGCATGGTAAAAAATTCATTTTTGATCAGTCCGCTCATTTACTTTCCCTCCCTGCTGTAAAACAACATGATATCTTCCAATCCCACCTTGTCAAGGGGCAGGCCTCCCGGCGCCAGGTCCCGGCGCACAAGCGCTTCCACGCCAAAGGCGCTCTCCCGGACGCCGGCCACCGCTCCCTCCGGAAGCTCCGCAAGGCCCTCCCGCGTCCCGTGGAACAACCCGTGGGTTTCCAGGAGTACGTCCTTTTCCTCCGAGAACAGGAGTCTCCCCTTGTGAATGAAGGTAATGTAATCGCTAATCTTCTCCAGATCGCTGATAATATGCGAAGAAATGAAGATGCTCCGTCTCTCGTCCTGGATGAAATCCTGGAAGCTGTCCAGGAGCTCCTCCCTGGCCACCGGGTCCAGGCCGCTGGTGGCCTCGTCCAGGATCAGGAGCCTCGTGTCGTGGGCCATGGCCACCGCCAGGGAGAGCTTCATCTTCATTCCCCTGGAATACTCCTTCACCCGTTTGTTCCGGTCCACGTGGTAATTGACAAGCAGCCGTTCGAATTCCTGCTGATCCCAGCTTTTGTAGATGCCCGACATGATCCGGCTCACATGGACGGCCGTCAGTTCCTCGGAAAAGCCGCAACTGTCCAAAACCACGCCGATGTTCTCCCAGGCGCTCCGCCTCATGGTCCGGCAGTCCTTCCCGAACACCTCGATGCTTCCTCCGTCCCGTCTGATCATGTCCAGGATCAGCTTGATGGTGGTCGTCTTGCCCGCGCCGTTCTCCCCGATAAAACCCATGATGCAGCCGGAGGGAAGCGTGAGACTCACGTCCTCCAGCGAAAAACCCTGATACCGTTTCGATACTCCTCTTAATTTCAATGCGTCCTGCATGACATTCTCCTCGTTTCTCTGTTCCACAAATTCTTTAAGACGCGACTACTCCTCCAGAAGGAGCCGCAGCATCTCCAGAAGCTCCCCGGTGGAAAGCCCCCCGGTCCTGGCCGCGGCCACGGCCCTTTCCAGATATCCTTCCGTCTCTTTGAGCTTCTGCTCCCTCAAAAACTCCCGATTGGGGGCGGCCACAAAGCTTCCCTTTCCGGTATAGGAAACAATGAACCCTTCCCGCTCCAGCTCCTCATAGGCCCGCTTGGTGGTGATCACGCTGATCCGAAGCTCCTTCGCCAAAAGCCGCATGGAAGGCAGGGCGTCCCCCTCCTTCAATTCGCCGGCAAGAATCTTCGCCTTGAACTGGGTCACGATCTGCTGATAGATCGGTTCGCCGTTTGCGTTGCTGATAAAAATATTCATCTGTAATTCTCCCATGGGTACGCAATATTGTGTATATATAATATATACAATATTAACGCGCGGATGTCAAGAGGAAACACAAAAAAATACCGGCATCAGAATAGGGTTCCCTCAAACCTTCTGATACCGGCATTTTTTCTTGTCTGTTGGCAAATGATTTTGCTCACGGGCATCGGTTCCCCGTCTGCCCCAGCCTTCCTCTCCCAATCTTCCGCCCTCAGCCTTTCGTCTCCAGGTATTCTCTCGTGACCCTCAAGATCACGTCCACGTCCTCCCTCGACACGCCCGCATTGGTCACCATCCGGAAGAGCCCGTGGCTTTCCCCGTTCACCCGGATCCCATGGTCCAAAAGATAGTCCGCGTAGGCGGCCCGCACCTCCTTCTCCGCCTCCATCCGGAAAAACACCATGTTGATCTCCACCGCGTCCACGTCGCAGGCAATTCCCGGGATCCGGGCAAGCCCATCCGCCAGACGCCTTGCGTTGTCATGGTCCACATGGAGCCGCTTCGGCATCTCCTCGATGGCGATCAGGGCCGGGGCCGCCAGGATCCCCGCCTGCCGCATGCCCCCGCCGAGCATCTTCCTGTTCTTCCTCGCCTTCTCGACAAAGGCCCGGCTTCCGGCCAGCACGCTTCCCACCGGAGCGCAGAGCCCCTTGGAGAGACAGCAGGAGACGGAATCCGCGTAACGGGTCAGTTCTTTGACGTCCACGCCCAGGCCCGCCGCCGCGTTGAAGCACCTGGCCCCGTCCAGATGGACCGGGATCCCCCGGCCTTTCGCCATCTCATGGATCTCCTTCATGACGGCGACCGGGACCACCCTCCCGTTTGCCAGGGCATTTTCCAGGCAGATGAGCGTCGTCACCGGGCGGTGGATGTCCTCCTCGCAGACGGCGTCCGCGATCATGGCGGCGTCCGGCATCCCGTTCTCAAAATGGAGGGTCCGCATATTGGCGCCGGAGAGCACCGCCACGGCCCCCACTTCGTGCTCATAGATGTGGGCCGAGTCGCTGACGATGATCTCGTCCCCGCGATTCGTCCAAGTCATGATGGCCGTCTGGTTGCCCTGGGTCCCGCTGGTGACAAACAGCGCCGCCTCCTTCCCGAGGATCTCGGCCGCCCGCTCCTCCAGCCGGTTCACCGTCGGGTCGTCCCGGTAGACGTCATCCCCCACCGGGCAGGAAAAAGCCGCCTCCCGCATCTTGCTCGTGGGCTGTGTCACCGTGTCGCTTCTCACATCAATCATATCTCGTTCCTCCCTGCTCCTGATCTTTTCGCTCAGGACATTTTTATCATCCACTTTCCAATGGTAATCGGAATCTACGAGTTACCGAAGTCCGCGTTCAGCTGATTCCCAGATAGGATTTTTGGATCTGCCTATCTCCCGCCAGCTTGTTCGATTCCCCGGTCAGCTCAATCTTTCCTGTCTCTATTATATAGGCTCTGTCGGAAATTTCCAGCGCAATATTTGCATTCTGCTCCACAAGCAAAATTGGAATTCCCGTTTTCGCAATGATCTCAATATTGTCCGCAATCTTTTCCACCACCAGAGGTGCAAGCCCCAGGGACGGTTCATCCAGCATCAGGATTTGGGGATCAGCCATCAGCGCCCGTCCAAAGGCAAGCATCTGCTGTTCACCTCCGGAGAGCGTTCCCCCCGCCTGCTTTAGCCGCTCCTTCAATATAGGAAACAACTCCAGCGCTCTCTCGTAATTCTCATCCGTCCGCTTCTTATCCTTCTGCGCGTAAGCACCCATCATCAGATTTTCATGGACGGACAGCTTGTAAAAAATCTTTCTTCCCTCCGGGACATGTACGATCCCCATCTTTGCAATCTCATGGGGCGCCTTTCCAATCAGAGATATTCCGTCCCAGAGATTCTCCCCGGATTTCGGCTTTAGCTGCCCGGAAATGGCGCGCAGGGTTGTCGTTTTTCCCGCTCCGTTGCTCCCGATCAGGGCGACCACCTCATTGCTGTCCAGCCGAATACTCACATCCCGCAGCGCCGCGATATGCCCATAATTTACATAAAGATTTTTGATCTCAAGCATCCTGGTTTTTCCTCCTTCCGGTTCCGAGATAAGCCTCTATGACCTTGGGATTTTCCTGAATCTCCTCCGGTGTCCCATGGCCGATGACCTGCCCCTGATTCAGCACCGTGATCTCCTCGCTGAGCTTCATGACAAAACGCATATCATGCTCGATTAGTACCACCGTCCGCTTCAGCTCTCTGTTGATCTGCAGGATCAGATCCGCCAGCGCCAGCTTTTCTGCCGAGTTCATTCCGGCACAGGGCTCATCGAACAAGAGAAGCTTCGCCCCCGTAGCCAGGGCCCTTGCGATCTCCAACTTTCTCTGAATTCCGTAGGGAAGATTTTTTGCCAGCTCATTCTTTACAGCACCAATCCCCACAAACTCCAGAACTTCCACCCCATCTGCAATACTCTTTGCCTCCTCCTCCCGATAACGCTTTGTCTTGAACTCAGCATCCCAGAAGGTCTGTTTGCAGCGGACATGATGGCCCAGCCTTACATTTTCCAGCACGGTCACGTCTCCCAGAAGACGGATATTTTGAAAGGTCCGGCTGATCCCAAGAGGCGTCAGCTTATAGGAGGGAAGGCCCTGGATCTCCTTTCCCTCAAAGGATATCGTCCCCTCGGTCGGCGTCAAAAAGCCGGAGATCACATTGAACAGCGTACTCTTCCCCGCGCCGTTGGGACCGATCAGCGCATAAATCTGCCCTTCCTTCACGGACAGAGACACCTCCGAGAGCGCTTTCAGACCGCCAAACTGCATTCCCACATGTTTCACTTCCAACAAACTCATATCCTCACCCCTCCTTCTTTGTCTTTCCAATCAGCGAAGAAAACGCCAGCTTCAACCTGTCCTGCAAATGACATTCCTTGGCGATCACGCCGACGATCATGACCACTCCCACAAATACCATCCGATACATGTCCGCAAACCGCAGGACTTCCGGCGCCAGTGTCAGTATAATTGCACCGAGGACAGGGCCCAGAAGTGTACCGGACCCGCCCAGGATCACCATACAGAGAATGGTGGTGGAGTCTGCCGAGGTAAAGCTGTCAGGGCTGATAAAAGAAATGTAGTGGGCATAGATGGTTCCTGCCATCCCTGCGAAAAATGCAGAAAAGGAAAAGGCAAAGGCCTTGTAGCCGGTGGTATTCACACCCAGAGATTTCGCCACAATATCATCGTTCTTAATGGCGGACAGGGCGCGGCCGATCTTGGAATTCATCATCCGGCGCACCGTAAAAATAAGGATTGCCAGCACCGCCATACAATAATAAATAAAATCCCGCTTACTAAAGCCGTAACCACCGATCTTCGCCCCCGCGATTCCCGGAAGCCCCATGGGGCCTCTGGTCAGGGAGACCCAATTGATCTCCACAATCCGCACAATCTGTCCAAAACCGATGGTCACCAGAGACAGGTAAAACCCTTTCAGCCGCAGCGTGGGAAGCCCCAGGGCAATGCCGAACAGAAGGGAAACCAGGCCGCCGAGAATCAAATTGACATAAAAGGGAACCTTAAAATGAATGGACAAAAGTGCCGCCACGTAGGCCCCGATTCCAAAAAACGTGGCGTGGGACATGTTGGGAAGCCCGGTGATCCCCACGACAATGTTCAGACTGCAGGCCAGAATCGCAAAGATTGCACAGGAAAACAAAAGATGAATCACATAGGCATTCTTTGACACCGCCGGAATGACGGCCCAAGCCGCGATCAGACTCAGCCATACTCCGCAGGTAAGCATTTTCTTATTCGTCAAGTTCTTCATTCTTTCACCACATCCTTCCCAAGCAGCCCCGACGGTTTCACCAAAAGCACAAGAATCAGCACGAGAAAGGCCGTCATTTCCTTTGCCTGTGCCGAGATCAGCGCTCCTGCCAGGCATTCAATGACGCCGATCAACAATCCTCCCACAACGGCGCCCGGTATGCTTCCCGCACCGCCCAACACTACTGCTGCGAAGCCTTTGGTCCCAACCAGGTCTCCCATGGTAGGATAGACAACGCCATAATAAGAGCTCATCATAATTCCGGAGACCGCCCCTAACATGGAGCCAACCGCAAAGGTGAGCGCAATGATAAAATTGACGTTCACCCCCATAAGACCACAGGTAGACTGGTCCAAGGCCACTGCCCGCATAGCCATCCCCAGCTTCGTCTTATTTACAAAGACCATCAGGATCAACATAATCACAATCGCTAAGGCCAGCACCAAAAGCTGCGTCGAATTGATGATCACCCCGCCGACGGAATAATTCACATCCTTCACGAACAGCGGCATCGCCTGGGATTGTGTTCCCCACACGATTTGAACTCCTGTTGTTAACACGAACAAAAATCACATTGATACTATTACCGACGATAGTTTCGGTGCCTTTCTTAAGGGACGGTAGCCCACCCGTTCAATAAACAAACCGAGAACCATCGCTCCAAAAAAACCAACAACTGCCGCCAAAATCACCGGAAGCCCCACCTTCGCAGCCATATACCAGGTAATGTAAGCCCCCACCATGGCAACTCCTCCATGGGCAAAATTGATGAACTGCAGAACACCGAATATCATACTATATCCCAGAGCCAATAGCGCATAAATGGAGCCCAGCGTCAAGCCATTTACAATCTGCTGTACGATCATTCTTCCATATCCCTCCTTTATATCTGCTTATCAACTGCATCGACGCGTGCATACGGAAAGGCGCCCACCGGCCGTAAACCCGGCTGGCAGGCGCCCTCGCCCACAACCTTTTCCTGCCTTTACTCAGCAGGTGCAAACGTCCCATCCTTGATCTGACAACGGGTAAGAGGAATCCTGGCATCTCCATTCTCGTCGAAGGACAGCGGTCCTACCATGGTCTCAAAATCCGTCATTCCTGCCAGGAACTGCTGGATTCCGTCTCTGGTAGCGCCGTTTTCCCTTATCCCCTCAATCACCATCTGCGTAGCCATATAAGCCGTCATGGCCGGAGTCGTCACCACATCCGTCTCAAAACGCTCTTTATATTTCGCCATAAAAGCTTCCACCTTCTCCGGAACATCATTCTGGTCAAAGATCATCTGTCCATAAAGACCCTCCACATCCTCGCCTCCCAGGTCGATGACCACCTGGCTGTAGGTTCCTGTGCTGGTAAAGAAAGGATCATAATCCAATCCGTGAGCCTGCTGTAAAATCATCGGCAATTCCGTCTCATCAGATACACAGAAGATAGCCTCCACACCTGCATCCTTCATCTTCGTGAGGATCGTTGTGAAATCCTTCGTCTCCCCCAACAAATAAGATTCCGCCACCAAAATTTCCAGGTTCTTTTCCTTCAATCGTTCCGCCGCAACATCCCAGCCGATTCATAAATGCCGGTCCCCGCCAGAGTCGAGGACGAGCCCGTATGCCCGATCACCGCCAAAATATTTTCATCTGACGCAATGCTGTTTGCCACCGTGGCTGCTTCCTTGGGATCCCCCCGATCGTCCATGGCGACCTGCTCGATCATCCTTCCGTCAATGCCGCCTGCTTCGTTGGCCTCCTTGATGGCTAAGAGCATTCCCCGCTGCTGCATAGTTCCCTGCTCCGCGCTTCCTCCGGTGAGTGCAGAGGCCGAAGCCAGCTTGATGGTATCCTCCCCTCCGGAAGCCCCCTGTTTCGTCCCCCCGGCCGCTGCCTTGGTCTCTCCTGCGCTCTGTGCCTCTCCTGCACCTTTTGTTTCTCCGCCGCCGCCTCCACATCCAGATAGCAAAAATGCTGCTGCCACCATCGCCGTTACTATCCTCTGGTACTTTCTCATGTTGTTTCCTCCTTTTACTTTTGGTATTTTTATTATTTGCGGTTTCCGAACAGTCACATTTCTATAGTGAAACGTGCCGTCCCGGAGCTTTCCGCTTTTTCACAGGTTTGCATTTCACTGCGGGTTTTAATTCATACTTTTTTTTATTTTTATATTGAATTTTATTATTTATTTTTATATACTATAATCTATCCGGTCATTCTTGTCAATAATTTTAGTGAAAATTTTTTTCTAAGATAAAAATTTTTTGTTGATTTATTCCAAAATTTGCGTTACAATCAGTTCATGGGATATGTGTCTTTTTTGCCGCAATTCCACGTTTCGCAATTACCTGGTCTTTTTTATTACGAAAGGAGTGATCTTATGAACCAAACAACCCTTGCCTCGTTCCGCCGGCAGCGCGCGAAGGAGGTCTGCAATCGCCATTCCGTCGATCTGCTGATTGCTTCCGTGGCGGAAAACGTGGAATACCTGTCCGGGTTCTTTCCCCTGGGAGTTGCAGGGCTGTACTCTGCCGAGGCCTACGTGGTCTTTGAGCCCTCGGAAGGAAAAGTGGCCGTCATTACCTCAGCGGCAGACGTGCCAACGTTGATAGAGCTGAACTTTACCGGCACAGTTTTCCCTGTCGGCGGCTTTTGCTTCAACTATACGGACGGGGAGGCCATGTCCGGCTCCGTCCACACTCAATTGGAAAAGCGCTACGCATCGGTGACAGACGCCCTGGAAGCCGCCATCTGCTCCATGAACCTTAAAAATGCCCGGATTGCCATGGATGAGCACCGCATGCCCGTCTCCACTTGGCGAAAACTGGAGTGCGCATTCCCCGGTTTTGAATTTGTGACTGCCTCCTCTCTGTTCCTGGAGATTCGGCGCATCAAGCACCCGGAAGAAATCGCTCTGCTCAAAAAATCGGCCAACATCACAGAGGCGTCTTTTTTGCGGCTGCTTCCTCTTATAAAGGAAGGTGTCAGTGAAACAGATCTCTATTGGCATTTCACGGAGGGCATTGTGAAGGAGGGAGCGGCCCCTTACTTCTGTTCCATCACCATGGACAAGCGTTCTGCCTTTGTGGACACCTATCCGCAGCCCTTTTCCAAGGTCAAAGACGGCTCTGTCATCCGATTTGATTTCGGCTGTATTTACAAGGGCTTCCGCTCCGACATCGCCAGGATGGTGGTAGTCGGAGAAAACAAAAAGGCCGAGCGCTATTATGCCGGAGTCCTGGCCGGGGAGGATGCCGCCATCCGTGCCCTCCGCCCTGGTATCTCGGTGGGTGAGATTTTTGACATCGCCGTAAACACGGTGAAAGAGACCATTCCTCAATTTGAACGGCACCACTGCGGTCATGGAATCGGGATGGCCTCCTACGACTTCCCCTCCGTCTGCGCCGGGAATCCCGCGCCGATCGAGAAAGACATGACACTCTGTATTGAAACACCTTACTATGAGCTGGGTTGGGGCGGAGTTATGGTGGAAGACACAGTCCACGTCACCGACCAGGGCGCCGAATTCCTGACGGAAACATCCCGCGAGCTCATCCATCTGGAGGTATAGCCATGACATTTTTTGCAAAGAAACTTGTTTGCTCCGTCTGCGGGCAGGAAATGACCGGAACGGAAATTTTTGAGGGCTGTCCCAAATGCAGGGAGCGGGGAATCGCTGCCAATCTGACGACCGCCTATGATTTTGACAACTACAGTCCCAAGGAAATCCTGGATATTTATCACAATGCGCCTAAAGCAAAGGGGCTCTGGAGGCATCGCGCTTTCCTGCCCGTCGATGACGACGTCACGCCTGTCTCCATCGGAGAGGGAAACACCCCCTTAATCCACTGCAAAGCTCTCGGAGAAAAGCTTGGGCTAAAAAATCTTTACATAAAAAAGATCGGAAGAGCACACGTCTGAACTCC
>CAJUOF010000319.1 GCA_910587905.1 uncultured Lachnospiraceae bacterium | reverse complement strand
TGAGACTCTCAGCTTTTACCTGAATCTGGCCCAGGGCGTGGATGTGGAAGCCTTCCAGGAGGAGGCAGGGGAGTGGCTTGGGGAGGACATGAATGCGGCGATCAACGTTCGGGACGTGCTGGAGGGGACGGGCCGGGTGTACGTGTCTCTGATGGTGGTGCTGGTGGTCGCCATCCTGATCCTCAGCGCCGTAGTCATTCTCTTTGTCCTGTATTTGTTGGTACGTGCCTTGCTGGATCGGAAAAAGCGAGAGTACGGGATTTTGAAGGCCCTGGGTTTTACCACGGGACAGCTAGTGCTGCAGACGGCTTTAAGCTTCATGCCTGCCGTGATTCTTTCAATGACGATCGGCCTGGCCGTCAGCGTACAGATCATCAACCCGCTGACAGCGCTGTTTCTCCATGGGATCGGGATCGTAAAGTGTACGTTCACGGTGCCGGTGGGCTTTGTGGCGGCGGCCGGAGTGGCCCTGTGCCTGCTGGCCTTTGTTATCGCCTGCCTGCTGTCCTTGAAAATCCGAAAGATTGTCCCCAGAGAGCTCTTTGCCGGGGAGTGAGCAGGCCGGTACTTTTCTCTTCCCACCGAGGGGATTCGGTGTTACAATGGAAGCTGACTATTTTATATGGAAAGCGGAGGGGGAAGAACATGGGACTACCGGAGAATAGCGGGCTTTGCCTGCATGCAAAATGGCCTGCGGGCCGTCGCAATCTGATCAGTGACGTGCCGGGGGTGACGGTCGGAAATGTGACCATCAATGAGGAAGATATTCACACCGGAGTGACGGCGGTCATTCCTCACGGAGGGAATTTGTTCCGAGAAAAGGTGATGGCCGGCGTTTCTGTGATCAACGGATTTGGAAAGAGCACGGGCCTGCTCCAGATCAGGGAGCTCGGGACCATCGAGACGCCGATCGTGCTGACCAACACGTTTAGCACGGGGACGGCCTGGACAGCTCTCGCCAGGTATATGCTGGAGCAGAATGAGGATATCGGCGTGACCACGGGGACGGTGAACTGTGTGGTCACGGAATGCAATGACGGAAGGCTCAACGACATCCGGGGAATGCATGTGCGGGAGGAGCATGTGCGGGAGGCCCTGGCATGTGCGGGGGAGGAGTTTGAGGAAGGGGCCGTCGGCGGCGGAACGGGCATGGTCTGCCTGGGGCTAAAGGGCGGGATCGGTTCGGCCTCCAGAGTGGTGAAGGCAGACGGAACGGACTACACGGTCGGAGCCCTCGTGATGACCAATTTCGGGGAGCCGGGAAATCTGGTGATCGGCGGCAGGCATTATGACACGGGAATCTGCCAGGAGGCCGAAAAGAAGGACAGAGGTTCTGTCATTATTCTGGCCGCCACGGACATTCCGCTGAACGAGAGACAACTGGAGCGGGTGGCGAAGCGGTCGATGATCGCTCTCGGACGGGTGGGCTCTTTTTGTGGAAACGGGAGCGGCGACATTGCCATTGCCTTTTCCACGGCCAACAGGCTGCCCCATTACAGCGATACGGACATCATCCCCGCGAAGATGTTTTACGACGAACACATCGACATGGTGTTTGAGGCGGCGGTGGAGGCCGTGGAGGAGGCCATCGTGAGCTCCCTGTATCACGCCGAAACCATGACGGGAATCCGCGGCAACACCTACATGGGATTGCGAGAGTTTCTTGAGAAGTATACAGGAGGGCACAATGGAAGTGAAAACTTATTTTATCAGTGCTGACATGGAGGGAGTCACCGACGTGACTGCCTGGTGTGAGACGGAGAAGGGCGGAGACGGATATGGGGAGGCCCAGGTTCAGATGAGCAGAGAGGTGGCGGCCGCCTGCGGAGCGATTCTGGAGGCGGGCCATAAGGTAGTGGTCCGGGACGGGCATGAGAGCGCAAGGAACATTCTCCATGGACTTTTGCCAAGAGGTGCAAAGCTGATGCGGGGGTGGGCCTGTCATCCGGGCTCAATGATGGCCGGGATCGGTGAGAACTATGCAGGTGCCCTGTATGTCGGCTATCATGCTCCGGCGGGGAGTGACGGGAGCCCGCTGGCCCACACCATGGACAAGGACGTGATCCGGTGGGTGAGGATTAACGGGAAGCCGGCTTCGGAGTTTACCCTGAATTCCATGTATGCGGCGCAGATGGGCGTGCCGTCGATTTTTATCAGCGGGGATGAGGCCGTCTGCCGCTTGGCGGAGGAGGAGATTCCGCGGATCGGGACTGTCGCCGTGAAGGAGTGCCGGGGTAATTCTACTTTTAATGTTCATCCGGAGGACGCCCTTGAACAGATTCGAGCAGGTGTGGCGGCGGCGCTTAAGCGGGAGGTGCCGGTCCGGGAGGTGCCCTCGGAGCTTGTGCTGGAGGTGAGCTTCCTGCGCCACCAGATGCTTCGGGCGGCTTTGGCCCATCCGGGCATTCGGCAGATCGACGAGAGTGTTGTCCGGTATGTGGCCCGTTCGCCGAAGGAGTTGAACGTGGTGCTGGGATATATGATCGGGTAGAAAAATATTTTGGAAGAGGTTTTTTGAAAAAAAAATATAAACTCGTTGCCTTTTCCTGGCGGATGATGATAGAATAAAGACGGCGTATGTGCCGGGAAGGCGGTAGAATTTTGGAAGAAAAGAAAACGGAGAGCAGAAACGAGCTTGTGGATGATGTGACGGAAGAGGCAAAAGAGCCGGCCGCGGAGGAAAAGGAAGAGCGGCGAGGTCTTTTTGGAGCTAAGAAGAGAGAGCGGAACGAAAAGGCCATCACGATCATTTATGCGGTTGCAGGGGCTTACCTTCTCTACACGGCCTATATGACGGCCAAGGAGCTGATCGAGGGCAGGGTGGAGCCAGGGCGAGATACGGTTATCAACATTGCGTTTACGGTGATCTTTGCGGTGGCGGCCGTCTGGATTTTGATCTCTAGCTGGCGTCTGCATACGCTGTTGAAGGCGAAGGAAAAGGAAGAGGCGGAAAAGCTGGCAGCCGAGATGGCCGAGCGGGGCGAGACGCCGGAGGAGCCGGCGAAGGGCGGGCTTCTGGGAGGTATCCTCACACCGCCCCAACAGTCGTCGGTGGCTTCCAGGGCGGCGGTCTATTACAATCCGGCCGACGAGGATGAGGACAGCAAAGACGAGGACGAGGCGGAAGCCGGAACGGAGGCAGAAGAGTAGGGGAAAAGAACTCTCTTACTCGATTCTTCCGGCTTAGATGCATGGTTGAAATTTTTCAGGGCGCTTTTACTGGGATCAGCGCTCTTTTTGATTTTGATAGGATATAGTTTTCCGCTTTCCAGGAGGATCAAGCCGATTTCTCTTCTGTCATTAAGGCCCCGGCCGCAAAATAATATTTGATTTCTTCGGTTGGATATTATATTATAAGAGAATGCAGGGATGCGGAAAGGAGCAGGTGATATGGCGAAGAACGTGATTTCTGACGAGACCATTGAGTATGTCGGCATTCTGGCCAAGCTGGAGTTATCCGGGGAGGAGCGGGAGCGGGCCAAGGAAGACATGGCGAACATGCTGGATTATATTGATCTGTTGAATGAACTGGACACGGCGGGGGTGGAACCTATGTCCCACGTGTTTCCGGTGCACAATGTGTTCCGGGAGGATGTGGTGGAAAACGGCGATGACCGGGATAACATGCTTGCAAATGCGCCGGAGCAGAAAGACGGCTGTTATAAGGTGCCGAAGACGGTAGAATAGACGATATAAGGAGGAAATACCGTGAATTTGATGAGTCTGACAGCCGCAGAGCTGGGGAAAAAGATAAAGGCCAAAGAGGTTTCCGCGAGGGAAGCGGCGGAATGCTCCCTGGCGGCGATCCGGGAGCGGGAGGCGGAGGTCCACAGTTTCGTGACGACTGTGGACGAGGAGGCGGTCCTTTTGCGGGCCGACGAGGTGCAGAAGCAGATTTCGGAGGGGAAGCTCTGCAGTCCCCTGGCGGGGGTTCCGGTGGCGGTCAAGGACAATATGTGCACGAAGGGGCTTCTCACCACGTGCAGTTCTAAAATTTTGGGGAATTTTAAGCCCACCTACACGGCGGAGGCGGTCCTTAATCTGGAACGGGCCGGGGCCATTGTCGTGGGCAAGACCAATATGGATGAGTTTGCCATGGGGAGCACCACGGAGACGTCGTATTTTGGTGTGACGAGGAATCCATGGAACACGGGGCATGTGCCAGGGGGCTCTTCCGGCGGCTCCTGCGCGGCTGTGGCGGCGGAAGAGTGCTCTTATGCGCTGGGGTCGGACACAGGAGGCTCCATTAGACAGCCCAGTTCGTTCTGCGGCGTGACGGGGATCAAGCCCACCTACGGGACGGTCTCCCGCTACGGGCTGATCGCCTACGGTTCCTCCCTGGACCAGATCGGACCGGTGGCAAAGGACGTGACCGACTGCGCCGTGATCTTGGAGGCCATCGCCTCCCATGACAGGAAGGACAGCACCAGCGTAGCGAGGGAGGACTGCCGGTTCACGGAAGCCCTTCGGGACGACGCAGCGGGAATGCGGATCGGGATTCCCAGAGATTATTTTGGGAAGGGTCTGGACGGCGAGGTGAAAGATGCCGTTCTCGGAGCGGCGAAGGTCCTGGAGGATAAGGGGGCCGTCGTCGAGGAATTTGATTTAAGTCTGGTGGAATATGCCATTCCGGCATATTATGTGATCGCTTCTGCCGAGGCCAGCTCCAACCTGGCCCGGTTTGACGGGGTGAAATACGCATACCGAAGTGAGGATTTTGTGGGACTTCACCAGATGTACAAGAAAACTCGTTCCGAGGGCTTTGGAGCGGAGGTGAAGCGGCGGATCATGCTGGGTTCTTTTGTCCTCAGCAGCGGCTATTATGACGCTTATTATCTGAAAGCCCTGCGGACCAAGGCGCTGATCAAACGGGCCTTCGACAAGGCGTTTGAGAAGTATGACCTGATCCTGGGGCCGGTGGCACCGACCACGGCACCGAAGCTGGGGGAGAGTCTTGCCGACCCGATCAAAATGTATCTGGGCGATATTTATACCATTTCCGTGAATCTGGCAGGGCTTCCGGGAATCAGCGTTCCCTGTGGCCTGGATGGGAATGGGATGCCCATCGGCCTGCAGCTCATCGGGGATTGTTTCCAGGAAAAGAAGCTTTTCCGGGCGGCCTACGCCTACGAGCAGACCAGGGCATACAGGCATTGTCCCCTTGCGCAGAAAGGAGTGTCGGAAGCATGAGTAAACAGTATGAAACGGTCATCGGCCTGGAAGTCCATGTGGAGCTGGCGACGAAGACCAAGATTTTCTGCGCCTGCAGCACGCAGTTCGGGGGGGAGCCCAACACCCATACCTGTCCCGTCTGCACGGGTATGCCCGGTTCCCTTCCCGTCCTCAACAGACAGGTGGTGGAATATGCGGCGGCGGTGGGCCTTGCCACAAACTGTACGATAACCAGGAACGGCAGATTTGACCGGAAGAATTATTTTTACCCGGACAATCCACAGAATTACCAGATTTCCCAGCTTTATTTTCCCATCTGCCGGGACGGCGGCGTGGAGATTGAGACGGCGGCAGGGAAGAAGGTGGTCCGGATTCACGAAATCCATATGGAGGAGGATGCGGGCAAGCTGATCCACGATGAGTGGGAGGACTGTACGCTGGTGGATTTTAACCGGAGCGGCGTCCCCCTGATTGAGATCGTCTCCGAGCCTGATATGCGCTCGGCGGAGGAGGTTATCGCCTACCTGGATAAGCTTCGTCTGATCATTCAATATCTGGGGGCTTCCGACTGCAAGCTCCAGGAGGGCTCCATGAGAGCCGATGTGAATCTGTCGGTCCGGGAGGTGGGATGCGAGACCTTCGGCACCAGGACGGAAATGAAGAATTTGAATTCCTTCAAGGCCATCGCCAGGGCCATCGAGGGGGAGAAAAACCGTCAGATCGACATTTTGGAGGAAGGCGGGCAGGTGATCCAGGAGACCAGGCGGTGGGACGACAATAAGGAGTGCTCCTACGCCATGCGCTCCAAGGAGGATGCCCAGGATTACCGGTATTTTCCGGAGCCGGATCTGGTCCCGGTCATTATTGACGATGAATGGCTGGAGGAGATAAGGAGCAGGCAGCCGGAGCTTCGGGATGAGAAGCGCATTCGGTATCAGGAAGAATACGGAATTCCCGAATATGACATTGACATCCTGACCTCGGAGAAGCGGCTGGCGGATCTTTTTGAGGAGACCATCGCCGCAGGCTGCAAGCCCAAGGAAGTGTCCAACTGGCTCATGGTGGAGACCATGCGGCTCTTAAAGGACGAGGACATGGACGCCGCCGACATCCGGTTTTCCCCCGCTCACCTGGCGGCCCTCATCGGGCTGGTGGAGCAGGGAAAGATCAACCGGACCGTGGCCAAGGAGGTCTTCGAGGTCATGTTCCGGGAGGATATGGACCCGGTTTCCTATGTGGAAGAAAAGGGCCTTGTGATGGTGCAGGACGAAGGGGCTCTTAGGAGCACCATCGAGGAGATTGTGAAGAACAACCCGCAGTCTGTGGAGGATTACAGGGGCGGAAAGAAGAAGGCCATGGGCTTTCTGGTGGGACAGACCATGAAGGCCATGAAGGGGAAAGCGGACCCGGCCATGGTCAACCGAATACTTTTGGAATTATTGGCATAATCAGGCATAAGAGGAAGAGTTTGTTATGTGGGATGCGAAGATATTTTCAACGGATTTATATCATTTTTTAAACTGGTTCCTGCTCTACAGCATGCTGGGATGGCTTTTGGAGTCCATCTACATGTCCTTCTGCAATAAGAGGCTGACCAACCGCGGCTTTGTCCGCGGCCCCATCTGCCCCATTTACGGGGTGGGCTTTCTGGGCGCCTATTTTCTGTTCAAGCCCATCGCCCACAACTGGCCCCTGCTCTACGTGCTGGGATGCGTTTCGGCCACGGCGCTGGAGTTTTTGGTTGCCAAGGCCATGATCCGGATTTTCGGGGCCGTCTGGTGGGACTACAAGGATAAACCCTTCAATTATCAGGGGATCCTCTGTCTGGAGAGTACCCTTGCCTGGGGGCTTTACGCCATCTGCCTGTTCACCTTTGTGCACAAGGGCATCTCTTGGCTGTCGGACAGCTACAGCGTGACCGTGGGTAAGGTCCTGGTTATCGCCGGGGCCATCTATTACATATCGGATTTTATCTACTGCGTGATAAGGGCGAAGCGGAACGAAGGGCTTGAGAAGGACGGGATTTTGGTGAAGTCGAAATAGGATTGCCGGAAGGACTTGCACCGGAGGAGTTTTATGAAGGGAAAAGCAAGCCCGTGAACCTGGAACTTCAGCAGATTATGGTGCAGTTGGATTACATCGAACAGACAGGGCACGGAGTTCCGCTAATCAGAACCGAAAACGGAAACAAAATAAATCTCTCTTGTTGGAATATTACGCCTGCGGCAATGACAGCTTGCCGCAGGCGTAGTATTTCCAGCGATAGGGTTTCGAGAATCGGTTGCTTCCAGGTTAGATCCTCGCCACTCCCGTTTCCCTGGCGGCCTTTGCCACGGCAGCGGCCACAGTTTTTCCTACCCTGGGGTCGAAAGCTTTGGGAATGATGTAGTCTGCCGACAGCTCCTCGTCGGAGATCAGCCCGGCCAGGGCGTAGGCGGCGGCCAGTTTCATTTCGTCATTGATGTCGCTGGCCCGCACGTCAAAGGCACCCCGGAATACGCCGGGGAAGGCGAGGACGTTGTTGATCTGGTTGGGGAAATCACTTCTCCCGGTGGAGACCACCTTTGCGCCGCCGGCTTTTGCGTCATCCGGGAAGATCTCGGGAGTCGGGTTCGCGCAGGCGAAGACGATAGCGTCCCGATTCATGGTCCTTACCATGTCCGTCGTGACCATGCCGGGGGCACTCACGCCGATGAACACGTCCGCGCTCACCAGCATGTCGGCCAGGCTTCCCGCCTTCTGATCCCGATTGGTGATCTTCGCCATCTCGTCCTTGATGGCGTTCATGCCTTCCTTCCGGCCCTCGTAAATGGCGCCGTGCCGGTCGCAGAGAGTGATGTCCTTGACTCCGGCCTTTAAGAGAAGACGGGCGATGGAGATGGCGGCGGCGCCTGCGCCGTTCATCACAACCCGGATTTCCTCCTTCTTTTTCCCCACGACTTTCAACGCATTGGTAAGCCCCGCCAAGGTAATGATGGCGGTTCCGTGCTGGTCGTCGTGGAAGATCGGAATGTCACATTTCTCCTTTAATTTTTTCTCAATCTCAAAGCAGCGGGGGGCGGAGATGTCCTCCAGGTTGACGCCGCCGAAGGAGCCGGAGATCATGTAGATGGTGTTGACGATCTCGTCCACATCTTTGCTCTTAATGCAGAGCGGGAAGGCGTCCACGTCCCCGAAGGCCTTGAACAGCACGCATTTTCCCTCCATGACCGGCATGCCGGCTTCGGGACCGATGTCGCCCAGGCCCAGAACGGCGGTTCCGTCGGTCACCACCAGGCACATGTTGTGGCGGCGGGTCAGCTCATAGCTTTTTTCCACGTCCTTCTGAATCTCCAGGCAGGGCTCGGCCACACCGGGGGTGTAGGCTAAGGACAGGTCGTCCTTGGTTTTCACCGGCACGGTGGCGACCACCTCGATTTTTCCTTTCCATTCGCCGTGAAGGCGCAGAGACTCTTTTGCGTAATCCATAATTTCCTCCTTTTTCCAGAGCAATGACTGAGTGTATTTTTAATAAAAAATAAAATATTATTAACAGTAATTTAAGCATAACAGACGGAAATATATTTGTCAATATTGGGAATCATTTGAAAAAAGAAAAGAATGGAATGGACAAGATCATGCGACCGGCCCACTCCACTGTGAAAAAATTATTCCATGTCTGTCATCTTGACAACGTCACGGATATGCTGACGGATGCGAATCTTACAGTTTTCCAGATTTCCGGTCTTCAGTGTCTTCATAATCTCCAGATGATCCTTAGCCGCAAATCGGAATTCCCGGTTCTCCCAGGGGATGAACAGATAGTTGGCGACCACAAAGCGTCCCTGGATCCGTTTGTAGATATCGGACAGAAATTCGTTTTTTGCACCATTCACCAGACAGCGGTGAAACTCCAGATCTTTTTTGTTGAACTGGAGCTTGTCACCGTTTTCAATGGCGCTCAGCGCTTGTGCGGCGATCATGTCCAGATTTTCGATGGTGGAATGGAAGCTGTCTGTGTTCTGCTCTTTAAACAGCTCATCCAGTGCATAGTGCTCCAGCATAATGCGGACGTCCCGGATCTTTTTGATTTGAGATTCGCCGTAGGTGGGCACACGGACCCTGCCGTTGGGAAGAATCTCCAGAATCCCGTCGTTGGCGAGAAGTTTCACTGCCTGGATGATGGGAGTGCGGCTGACTCCATATTTCTCTGCAAAGGTGTCCAGCAGGATTTGCTGGCCCATCTCATATTCTCCGACGATCAAGGAATCAACGATATTGTCATAGACCAGGCTG
>CAJUOF010000318.1 GCA_910587905.1 uncultured Lachnospiraceae bacterium | reverse complement strand
GATGTATCAGGAGGCGGCCAAGGCGGTCAATGCGAAGACTGGTGTGAAGGCTTCTGTGGAGAGTGAGAACGGAAAAGTGTCCCTGGTACTCACTGGAAAGAACACAGGAGAGGCAAACAGCTTCAGCGTTTATGGAAAGACCGGTGCAGCCGCAGGTTTGGAGTACATCGACCGGGCAGCGTCGGATGCCAGCTACACGGTGACACAGAACGGATACTCCCAGAGCTATACTTCGGATACCAACAATGTAAGCATTGCTTACGGAAGGGTTGATGTGGAGCTCAAGAAAGAGGGAACGACCAACATCTACTCCGGTGTCGATACAGATCGAATCACGGATGCTGTGCAGGATTTGGTGGACAGCTATAATTCCGTCACGAATCTCTTGGAGGCCAATTCCGGCCGCGGCAGAGGGACAGCGACTCATCTGGCTTCCTTCCAGAGAGGCATGGCCCATGAGAAAACCTTAGCGGCGCTGGGGATCAGCACCAATAAGGCCGGAGATCTGGTTCTTGATAAGGAAAAACTGGTGGAAGCTCTTGAGAAAGACTACGATTTTGTGGTGGATACCCTGGGCGGACAGTTTGGTCTTGCGGAGAAAGCGGCAGAGAAAGCAGATCGGGCTCTTTCTGATTCCGTACAGAGAATCGTGAGCAACGATCTGGGCGGATCGTCGTCTGGTTCTTCTGCTTCCGGCGGCGGTGCAGGGAGCTCCGCCAGCGCGGGCAATGCCTATACACAGTTCGCGAACTTTGTTGCCGGCGGCGCCTACAATCTGGCGAATTATTATGCAGTTGGCATGCTGTTAAACACGATGGCCTGACGAGGCTTTAATTTAAACGGCAGCTTGGAATGACAGGATGGCGGGAGAGGGAATCCCTTTCCCGTTTTTCCTTTTGCTTGCAGCAAGACTTCTTTTCTATGAACAGCTACGGGAGAAGATGAGATGAATCAAGTTCTGTTTGAGGGGCGATTACTGGTCAATATGATCAGCACTTTGTTACATAAGGGAGCACTCCAGGTGCGATACGGACGTATGAATTGGGAGCGCATGTTCAGGACAGCAGATTACCACCGGGTTGCCAATATTATTTACCTGGGTCTTCTGGGAAACGGTGATCTGATTCCGGAACGATGGATGAGTCATTTTTTTGACCGATATCAGGAAGCCCTGGTAAATGGAGGGACTTGCGAGACAGCAGAACAGGAGATCCTTGCTCTTTTGGATGCAGAAGGGGTTCCCTGTGTTGTTTTATCCTCCGCGACCATACGGGGGTTATATGAATTGCCTGAGACGGCAGATATGAGCCCTCTTCGTCTATATCTGAGTACGGAAAACTATGTTCTGGTGAAGGGATATTTGGTGGATCTGGGCTATGAGACGATCCAGACTTATTCCGACTGCGGAGAGCGCATGCATCGCATCTCTGGTATGAATGTGGATATCTATCAGAAGCTTCCTTTTAATACCAAATATTACGAAAAAGGTATGAGGGAACTCACATTTCGCGCACGGGTACGTGCAGGTGGGACAGGCGTCAGGATTCTTTATCCGGAGGACCGGATGGTGTTCCGGATGGCGTCAGCAGCTTATCAGTATGTGTGTGATGAGCTGCTCCTTCGGGATATGTTGGACCTATTTTTGTATCACAAGGCCTGGAGAGAACAGTTGAACCATGGATATGTGACAAAGAAACTCCAGGGCTTTCATGTGGAGCTCTTGGCAGATAAACTTCTGAGGCTTTCCTATATGTGGTTTGGGGAAAAAGAAGATAAGGAGTATATGCAGGCATCCGGGGAGCAGATGGAGGATTTGAGCTCGTTTGATATATTAGAAAACAGGATCTTCAGCAGAGGAGAGCTGGGAAAGGATAAAGAAGTCGACCCACAAGTCCTAGGCTTAACCAGACTTTTAAATAAAGAAGAAGAGAGAGAGACGAAGAAGGCCAGGAGAGAAACTCGCCGCAAGAAAAAGGAAGAAAAGAAAAAAGCCAGAGGACGGTTTTGGCGTTGGGTGTTTCCGGATTATAAATATATGTCCGGTCTATATCCCACTCTTGAAAAGATGCCATTTTTGCTTCCCTTTTATTGGATATCCAGAAGTGTCCGCCTTCTAATTGGAGTGTTAAAAAACAGAGACCAATAGCAAAAAGCTATTGGTCTCTGACTTTTCACTGCTGTTTGTGATGACCATCAGGAGGAAGAATATGGGAGAGCGCATTCTGTAAGGAGAGAAGGGAATCTGTCGACGGTAGATCGGAAGAGCGTCGTGTAGGGAAAGAG